>JBGSRY010000612.1:0-1585 GCA_041737325.1 Rhodoferax sp.
AAGCCACCGAAGCGGCTTTTGATGTGGCTGCGCGGCGCTCGCGGGCGCGTGCGGTGCTGGTGGCGTTCATCATCATCACTACCTCTGCGGCGCTGCTGTGGGGCCTGTACCAGGGCACGCAGGCGGTGCTGGCCGGACGCATCAGCGCCGGACATCTGGGGCAAACGGTGATCTACGTGATCATTCTGGCCGGGGCGTTTGCCGTGCTGGGTGAGGTGTATGGCGACCTGCTGCGCGCCGCTGGTGCTACCGAGCGGTTGATGGAGCTGCTGGCCAGCCAGTCGCCGATTACTTCACCCTCAAATCCGGCTCTAGCCCCTATCAATCAAGCGGGAAGCGCTATCGATTTTGAGAACATCTCGTTTCACTACCCATCGCGCCCGGCGCAGGCCGCGCTGAACGACATCACGCTGAAGGTGGCCGCTGGCCAGACCGTGGCGTTGGTGGGGCCCAGCGGCGCGGGCAAAAGCACGGTGTTTCAACTGCTGTTGCGCTACTACGATGCGCAAGCCGGGCGCATTTTGCTTGACGGCATCCCCACGCGCACCCTCAGCTTGCATGACCTGCGCCAGCGCATTGGCATCGTGCCGCAAGACGCGGTTGTTTTCTCAAGCAGCGCACTGGAGAACATCCGCTACGGCCGCCCGGATGCCACTGACGACGAGGTCAAAGCCGCCGCGCAAGCGGCCTACGCCCACGAGTTCATCAGCGCCCTGCCCCAGGGTTACGACACGTTTCTGGGCGAGCGCGGCGTGCGCCTGAGCGGGGGGCAGCGCCAGCGCATTACCATTGCGCGGGCCATTCTGAAGAACCCGCCGCTGTTGCTGCTGGACGAGGCCACCAGCGCGCTGGACGCAGAGAGCGAACGCGTGGTGCAAGCCGCGCTGGAATCTGCCATGCGCGGGCGCACCACGCTGGTCATCGCACACCGGCTGGCCACGGTGCAAAAAGCCGACCGCATTGTGGTCATCGACCAAGGGCAACTGGTGGAGCAAGGCACGCACGCCGAGTTGCTGGCGCAAGGCGGCGTTTACGCCGGGCTGGCAGCGCTGCAGTTCAACGCCTGAAAAGCGGCCAGTATGGCAGCCATGCGTTTCAAGCTGCCCTCAAAGAGGAAGGGATGAAATCATCTATGCGCCGCACCGCCACTGACCAGCACAATGCCCAGCAGCACCGGGATGGCCCCCAGCAAAAAACGTGGCTCGATCGGCTCATGCAACAACCAGGCCCCAAACACCATGCCAAACAGGGGCGTTAAAAACGAGAACACCCCAAGCCGCGAGGCCAGGTACTTGCGCAACAACCAGAACCACACCAAAAAACTGGCAAAAGACACCACCACGGTGTGAAACGCCAGGCTGGCCCAGACCGTGGGCGTGGCGTTGAAGTGCGCCTGGCCCGTGCCCCACGCCACCGCCAACAACAACACAAAAGCGCCCACCAGCTGGTACAGCAAGGTTTGCGTGGCGGGTGCCTGTGACAAGCTGGAGCTGCGTACCACCACGGTGGTAGCCGCCCAGGCCACACCACCCAACAAGCCCAGCAGATCACCCCACAGCATGTTGTCCGACACGCCGCCGCTGGC
>JBGSRY010000013.1:0-2737 GCA_041737325.1 Rhodoferax sp.
CAGTGGCACGTGTTTGAGTGCGCCATGCGTCATTTCTTCAAGGTGCTTTAACGGGTCAGATCCCCCTCTGCGTTGGTAGTAACGCGGTGACGCTTTGTAGGTGAATTTGCTCTCGGGTAATTGGCCGTTGGCCGATACCACGGTCACGTTTTCGGGCAGGAATGCCGCCGAAATCGCCACCGCTGCGTCCAGATAGCCACCGGGATCGTTGCGCAAATCAAGCACCAGGCCTTTGAGCTTGGGGTCTTGTTTGTACATGTCTTCCATCTTGCGGGCAAAGTCGGCCACCGTGCGCTCCTGGAACTGGCTCAGGCGAATCCAGCCGTAGCCCGGTTCAATGACCTTGGCCTTGACGCTTTGGGTTTTGATTTCTTCCCGCACGATGGTCACTGGGAATGTGCGGTTTTCTTCCTTGCGGAAGATGCTCAAAGTGACCTTGGTGTTGGGCTCGCCGCGCATGCGCTTGACCCCTTCGTTGAGGGTCATGCCTTTGACCGGCGTGTCGTCAATTTTGACAATCAGGTCATTGGGCTTGAGTCCGGCGCGGTAAGCAGGAGAGTCTTCGATGGGCGACACCACCTTGATCAGCCCATCTTCTTGCGAAATTTCAATGCCAACACCGACAAACTTGCCAGTGGTGCCTTCGTTGAAATCCTGCAGTGCCTTTTTGTCCAGGTAGACCGAGTGTGGATCCAAACCCGACACCATGCCGGCAATGGCATCGGTGATAAGTTTTTTCTCGTCCACCGGCTCGACGTAGTTGCTCTTGATCATGCCGAACACGGCCGCGAGCTGCTGCAGTTCTTCCAGCGGCAACGGAGCCAGTGCACCGCGCGCCACGGTTTGCAGGGACACTGTGGTCAATGCACCGGCCACGATACCAACCGAAATCCAGCCTGCTACTTTCAATTTATGACCCATGGTGCTTCCAGCTTGTGAGCTTATTTGTTCAGAAAAATTTGGACTTCGCCCAACGCCAGATGTTCCCCGGCAGTGGTAAAAAATCAGGCCTTACCCTGTGAAGCCACGGCCGCTGCCGCCTTGGCAGCTGCTTCGGCGTCGCCCAGATAGTAGTGGCGAATCGGTTTGAGCTCCGCGTCAAGCTCATAAACCAGCGGAATGCCATTAGGGATATTCAGCCCGACGATGTCATCGTCCGAGATGTTGTCGAGGTATTTCACCAGGGCGCGGATCGAATTGCCGTGCGCCGCGACCACCACCCGTTTGCCCAGTTGGATGGCCGGGGCCAGCGCCTCGTTCCAGAACGGCATGACGCGTGCCACCGTGTCCTTTAGGCATTCGGTCAGGGGAATTTGCTCGGGGTTGAGTTTTGCGTAGCGCAGGTCACCGCGCTCACAGCGGACATCGGTGGGCTCCAACGCGGGCGGTGGCGTGTCGTAGCTGCGCCGCCAGGTCAGCACCTGCGCGTCACCGTACTGCTTGGCGGTTTCGGCCTTGTTCAGGCCTTGCAGCGCGCCGTAATGGCGTTCGTTCAAGCGCCAGCTGTTGACCACCGGCAGCCAGGTGCGATCCATTTCGTCGAGCACATGCCACAAGGTGCGGGTGGCGCGCTTGAGCACGCTGGTGTAGGCCACGTCAAATTCATAGCCTTCTGACTTGAGCAGGCGACCGGCGTTCTTGGCTTGCTCCAGCCCCAGCGGGGTCAGGTCCACATCGGTCCAGCCGGTAAAGCGGTTTTCAAGGTTCCAGGTGGATTCGCCGTGGCGAATCAAGACAAGTTTGTACATGGTGGCGTGGGGTTGTGTCTGGGGTGATGGGGACGGTGCACCTGCGCATTCTAAAATGCGCAGCTTGGCTCACGCTTAACCCATAGGATTTTCATGAAATTTATTCTCGATAACTGGATGCTGATTGCCGTGGCGCTGTCAGCGGGCACGATGCTGTTGATGCCAACGCTGCAAACGGCCGGGCAGGGCGCACTCACCCCGGATGCCGCCGTCATGCTCATGAACCGCGAAAAAGCCGTGGTGGTCGATGTGTGTGAAGCGGCCGAGTTTGCTGCGGGTCATGTGGGCGGTGCCAAAAACATTCCTCTGGGCGAACTCGAAGGTAAATTGGCCAGTGCCGTTAAAAACAAGGCGCTGCCGCTGATTTTGGTGTGCCACTCCGGTGCACGCAGCAGCCGCGCCGTGGCCACGGCTAAAAAATTGGGGTTTGACAACGTCCAATCCCTGGCCGGAGGCATGAACGCCTGGCGCAGTGCCAACCTGCCGGTTGAAAAAGCCTGATCAAGGAGCCTGCTATGCAAACCGTCAAGATGTATACCACCGCCGTTTGCCCGTATTGCCAGCGTGCCAAACAACTGCTCAAGGCGCGTGGCGTTGATGCCATTGAAGAAATCCGCATTGACGACAACCCGCAAGCGCGTGAAGACATGATGCGCATCACTGAGCGGCGTACCGTGCCGCAAATCTTCATTGGCAGCACCCATGTGGGCGGCTGCGACGACCTGATGGCACTGGATGCCAGCGGTGGCCTGCTGCCTCTGCTGCAAAGCGCCTGAGATAATTGAATTTTCTTGCTGCCGGTGTTCAACGCACCGGCTATTTTTTTAAAAACTGAAAGCGCCTGATGGCTGAATCCTTAGACCCCATTTTTCAAATCCAACGCGTTTACCTGAAAGAGGCCTCGCTGGAGCAACCCAATTCCCCCGCCATCCTGCTTGACCCGGAACAACCCACGGTGGACATCCAGCTCGGTGTCAATGCTGCGCCGG
>JBGSRY010000033.1:0-2474 GCA_041737325.1 Rhodoferax sp.
GAGCCACCACCGGTACCGTTCCAGGCGGCGGTGTAGTTGTCGATCAGGTGTCCACCCGGCAGCAGCGGCATCGGCGTTTGCACAATCGCCTGAGCGGTTTGTGTGGACGCGATCACCGTCAAATACAGCGGAAAGGCCACCACCAGCACGCCCAGAATGAGTATGGCGTGCGACAGAAACGTCAGGATAGGTCGTCGCTCAACCATGACAGGGTACTTTCATCAGTAGTTGACCTTTTTCTCAACATAGCGGAACTGCACCACGGTGAGCAGCACCACGATCACCATCAGCACCACCGATTGAGCCGCCGAACCACCCATATCCATGGCCTTGAATCCATCAAAGTAGACCTTGTAGACCAGAATGGCGGTGTCTTTACCCGGGCCACCCTGGGTAGCGGAATCAATGATGGCAAAGGTGTCAAAAAAGGCATAAACGATGTTGATCACCAGCAAAAAGAAGGTGGTTGGTGACAGCAGCGGGAACACGATGCTCCAGAAGCGCCGCCAAGGCCGGGCACCGTCAATGGCGGCGGCTTCAATGAGCGACTTTGGAATGCTTTGCAGACCTGCCAAAAAAAACAAAAAGTTGTACGAAATCTGCTTCCACACGGCCGCCATCACCACCAATGCCATGGCGTGCCTGCTGTTGAGTAGGTGGTTCCAGTCGATGCCTGCCGCGTTGAGCCAATACGCCACCACGCCCACGCTGGGTGCAAACATGAACAACCACAACACGCCGGCTACGGCGGGAGCCACGGCATAAGGCCAAATCAGCAGGGTTTTGTAGGCCAAAGCACCTTTGACGATGCGGTCTGCAAACACCGCCAGCATCAGTGACAGGCCAATGCCCAACACCGCCACCATGCTGGAAAACAGCGCGGTGGTATAGAACGAAGCCAGGTAGGTGTCGTCGTTCCAGAGGTTGCGAAAGTTATCCAGCCCAACCCATTCGACAGAGGTACCAAAGGCATCGGATTGCTGCAACGACTGCACCAGCGCCTGAGCCGCCGGCCAGAAGAAAAAGAGGACGATCACGGCCACCTGGGGTGCCATCAGCACCCAGGGTAGCCAGGTCGACCGAAAGTAAACGCGCTTTTCCAAGCTATCCCACTGCGTTGTTTATTTTTTGTTGGCTTTTTCAAACCGTGCCAGCAGCTCGTTGCCGCGCGTCACGATATGGTCCAGTGCTTCTTTTGCAGTCTTTTTGCCAGCCCAAACCCCTTCAAGCTCTTCGTCCTCAATGGTGCGGATTTGCACGTAGTTGCCCAAACGGATGCCGCGTGATTTGTCGGTTACTTTGCGTACCATTTGGTTCACCGCCACATCCGAGCCCGGGTTGGCTTTGTAAAAGCCCGACTTTTCAGTCAGCTGGAACGCGGCCGTGGTGATCGGCAGGTAGCCGGTGCGTTTGTGGCTGGCAGACTGCACTTCAGGGCTGGAGATGTAGTTGAAAAATTTGGCGACACCCTTGTATTCATCGGCTTTCTTGCCGGCCATGACCCACAGGCTGGCACCGCCAATGACGGTGTTTTGGGGCGCTCCGGGCACATCCGGGTAGTAGGGCAGGGGGGCGATGGCCCATGCGAATTTGGCGTTTTTCTTGACGTTGCCGTAGAACCCCGCCGAGGTGGTGATCATGGCGCATTCGCCTGAGATGAAGGTGGCTTCGGGCACGTTGGCGCGTCCTTTGTACACAAACAAGCCTTGTTTGGCCATGTTGGATAAGTTGTCAATGTGGCGCACGTGCAGGGGCGAATTCACCTTCATGCGTGCGTCCAGTCCGCCGAGGCCATTGCCTTTGGTGGCAAATTCAACGTTGTGCCAGGCTGAAAAACTCTCCAGCTGGGTCCAACCCTGCCAGGCAATGGTGAGGGGGCATTTGTGGCCGCTGGCTTTGAGTTGGGCTGCAGCCAGCGCAACTTCAGGCCAGCTGGTTGGGGCTTTGCTGGCATCGAGTCCAGCGGCCTTGAAGGCATCTTTGTTGATGTAGAAAACAGTAGTGGAGCTGTTGAACGGCATGCTCAGCATTTCGCCGTTGGGCGCGGTGTAGTAGCCACCAACAGCTGGGATATAGGCTTTGGGGTCAAACTTTTGGCCTGCGTCTTTCATGACCTTGCCCACCGGCACAATCGCACCCTTGCTGGCCATCATGGTGGCTGTGCCGACTTCAAACACCTGCAGGATGTGCGGCGCATTGCCGGCACGAAAAGCCGCCACGGCGGCGGTCATGGATTCGTCGTACTTGCCTTTGTAGGTGGGCACAATTTTGTAATCAGGCTGGCTGGCGTTGAAGTCTTTTGCCAGGTCGTTGACCCATTCGCCGTTGACGGCGGTCATCGAATGCCACCACTGAATTTCAGTAACCGCCTGGGCGGAAAGCGCCAGGGATGCGCCGACAATGGCAGCGACTAGTTTCAGTTTCATGTGAACTCCTTAATGGATTGAAAAGGGTGCAGCTTAGGTCTGAATCGT
>JBGSRY010000060.1:0-6593 GCA_041737325.1 Rhodoferax sp.
TCGATTCACTGCCCAGGTAGATGCCCTGATCAGCCAAGCGGGGCACGATCTGGCTGGCGGGCAAGTCCTTGAACGCATCGCTGTTGGCTGCGTCCAGCAGGGCTGCACGCTCAGGCTCGGTGAGCTTATTGTGCGGTGTGACACCTTGGCGCAGGTGTGCCTGGCGGTGATCCTCTCTGACGGGCTTGCCGTTGTTGGGGGCGGTAGCCGAAACGGGCGCGCGCGCCAGAGCGTTTGTGTTTACATCTACATCTACCCCCGCGCTGTGGCGCAGCCAGCGCTGCAGGGTACGACAGGCCAGGCCAATTTGCTTGCAGGCCATTTGCAGGCGCGCTCCGCTTTGGCAGGCCTGCTCAATCAGGTGGGCAATGTGTTGGCGTTGTGTGGTGGTGGTCATTTTTCCTCGCCCTCCCACAGGGCTTGGAACTTTTTTTGCAGCACCAACAGCGCAGCCGCCTCTGCCAGGGCTTTTTCCTTGCGGCGCAGTTCACGTTCCAACTGGTCGTTCTTTTGTTTGGCTTGGCGCAGCAGCGCGCCGTCCTGAGGCGTGCCGACCGGCTTGTCAATCGCACAGAACTGGACTCGCCACTGCTGGAGCTGGTGTTCGAACAGGCCACGTTCACGACACCAGGCGTGCAATGCCTAGTCATTGAGGCCATGACTTTCACTCAGGGCACTCAGGCGTTGGGCGGCAGTCCAGTTTGCAGCAGTGCCGTTGACAGGTGTGTTCGGGCCCATGCCTTGGCTGGATTGTTTGAGCCAGTTCTTGAGGGTTCCCAGCGAGAGGTTGAGTTCGTTTGCGATGTCAGCCAGCGTTTTAGAGCCACGTTCATGGGCTTTGCGCAGCGCTTGTTCTTTGAATTCAGATGAGTAGGTTTTTCTTTGCATTTGAGGTCGCCAGTTTGCGGATCATCCGCAGGTTTTCGGGGGCGACAACTATTCTGACTCAGGGGGAGAAGATCGCCCTTGGCCTTTTCGCGCTTCGGTATGGTCGCGTGCCGCCCGCCGAAGATATCGGTCCAGTCGGGCTCTATCCGTACCGGCCGAAAGACAGTCGCCCGTTGCCGTATTTCATTGCCACCTTTACGGAGCGATTCAGGTCAAAGACTTGGCGCACAGTTCAGCGTGGAGTGTTCGCGTACATCTTCGTCCGCGACCCCATGCACAGTAGCAAAGTGTGGTGCGTCATGGACATTCATCAATCCATCTGGGGCGTCGTTCACTTCCCAAATCCGAAGACCGCCGAAGTACGAAGAGGCCGACAACTACTGCTCTTCGCCGAGAATGCGACCTAACCCTTCCATCGAGGTGATGTCCACAATCAGGCTTCGCCTGCTTGCGGCCGCCACTCATGTCAAACGTTGAACTAAACCGCTGACGCGGTGGTAGCCCTCGCACAGGCCGTCACCGCGTTTTTGTTGGCGCACGACTTGCGCAAACACCCGACAAGGACAACCCTTCAGGTTAGGGAATGTTCCCCGGTTCTGAAGGAGACTTGTCATGACACCCTTACGTCAACGCATGATCGATGCCAAGGTGCTGCCCGCAGGAACAGGTGCGCGACGTGTGCTGCGTGCCGTTGGCCTCCAACGTTAAACAACTTCACTTTTGTGCGGCTTGCCTTGTTGCGATTCATAAATACAATGTACGTATGATCAAGTTCGAATGGGATGAACCCAAAGCCATTGCAAACCTCAAAAAACATCAAGTGTCTTTTGAAGAAGCGAAATCAATTTTCTTTGACGAATTTGGCGTTCAGTTCTTCGATGAGGATCATTCTGACGACGAGGAGCGCTTCCTTATGCTTGGCATGAGCTCGGTGGCAAAGTTGCTCATCGTTTGTCATTGCGAGCGGGAGCATGGTGCAGTTATTCGCATCATCTCAGCACGCAAGGCGACTAAGCGCGAAAGCGCGTTTTATCGAGGTGGACACACATGAGAGCCGAATACGACCTTTCCAAACTCAAGTCTCGCAAGAATCCGTACGCGTCCAAGCTGAAAAAGCCTGTGACGATGCGCCTTTCAGAGGATGTTGTAGATTATTTCAAGGGAATGGCCGATGAATCCGGCGTTCCGTATCAGAGTCTGATTAACTTGTACCTGCGCGACTGTCTTGCGAACAGTCGAAAGGTGCAGATTAATTGGCCACAAACGGTTTGACGTGTTGCTCGTCACGGACATGCAGCAGAAGGAAGCCACCGCGGGGTGCAGATACCGAAGAGCGCTGCTGGCCGTAAATCCTTGGGGCGGTTGACGATGGATGTCACAACCAGCGCTCGCGCATCAGCGCCACCATGGCGGCGCTGGCCCGGCCGCGATGGCTGTTGGCGTTTTTGACCTCAATCGGCAGCTGGGCAAAGGTTTGGCCAAATTCGGGGATGTACATCACCGGGTCAAAACCAAAGCCGTTAGCGCCCACCGGCGCGCGGGCAATCTGCCCCACCACCCGGCCCACGGCCACCAGCGGCTCGGGGTCATCAGGCGAGCGCAGCGCCACCAGGGTGCAGACCATGGCGGCGCGGCGGTTGTCCACGTTCTGCATCTGCTCCAGCAGGGCACGCACGTTGTTGGCATCACCCTTCTCGTATCCAAATTTTGTAGCGTAGTAGGCAGTATCCACACCGGGTAGACCGCCAAAAGCATCCACGCACAGCCCGGCATCGTCAGCCACCGCCGGCAGGCCGCTGTGGTGCGCGGCGTGGCGCGCTTTGGTCAAGGCGTTTTCTATGAAGGTGTGGTACGGCTCAGGCGCTTCAGGAATGCCCAGACTGCCTTGCGTGACCAGGTCAAAACCCAGCGGTGCAAACATGGCTTGCAGTTCAACCAGCTTGCCGGGGTTGTTGGATGCCAAAACCATTTTCATAAGCAAAATAGGCCTCTATCCCTTGTTATATATGGGTAAGCAGCTATTTTTATAATAGCGACTGCTGTTGCAATCGAATCAGCTCGCCAATGCCTTTGTCGGCCAAGGCCAGCAGCGCATCCATCTCGGTGCGGCTAAAAGCAGCGCCTTCGGCCGTGCCCTGCACTTCCACATAATGGCCGCTGGCGGTCATGACCACATTCATGTCGGTGTCACAAGCCGAGTCTTCCACATATTCCAGGTCCAGCAGCGCCGTGCCCTGGACGATGCCGACCGAAATGGCGGCCACCGCCTCACGGATGGGGGACTGGGTTAACTTGCCTTGCGCCAGCAGGCCATTGACGGCATCCTGCGCCGCAACAAACGCGCCCGTGATGGCGGCGGTGCGTGTGCCGCCGTCGGCCTGTAACACGTCGCAGTCGAGGTGAATCGTGCGCTCACCCAGCAGGGTCAGGTCAAACACACTGCGCAGGGCGCGGCCAATCAGGCGCTGGATTTCTTGTGTGCGCCCGGTTTGTTTGCCGCGCGCGGCCTCGCGGTCGCTGCGGCGGTGGGTGGCGCGTGGCAGCATGCCGTATTCAGCTGTGACCCAGCCTTGGCCTGTGCCCTTTTGGTGGGGTGGCACTTTGTCCAGAACCGAGGCGTTGCACAGCACTTTGGTGTGGCCAAATTCGACCAGCACCGAGCCCTCGGCGTGCACGGTGTAGTGGCGGGTGAGGCGCACCGCGCGCATGGCATCCACAGCGCGGCCCTGGGCGCGAACAAATTCAGTCATAAGTCAACCTTGAAAAATCAGCTTTTTTTGATGGCCGAACGCCGTATGGCCTCGTTGATCTCGGCAATCGAGCGCTCAATGGCGGCTTCGTCCATGTCGTCAATCGACTCGTCCAGCACCCCGGCTTGCATGGTGGAGGCAAAAACACCTTCACTGATGGTGTCGGTGCTGACCCGGCTGTGCACCGAGTCTGGTTGATCCGGGGTTTCCCACTCAAGCGCTATACAGGTCACGTTGTCACTGGTTTCACCACCTGCTTTGAGGGCTTTTTCAACCAGATCAGGCACCGCCACATCAACCGGTTTTTGTGACAGTTCAAACACAATGTCGTCGTCTGACAGCATTGACCACAGCCCGTCTGAACACAGCATGACGCGATCGCTTTGCATCAGGGCCATGGGCCCCACCACACTGAACACCGGTTTGGTGGGCGAGCCCAGGCAGGAAAACAGCACATTGCGGTTGGTGGTGGCCAGGCCGGTGGCTTCGGCCGGATGGCGCATGCTGTGCTCCATCAGGGAATGGTCTTTGGTGCGCACCAGCAGACTGGAGCCACGCACCAGGTACAAGCGTGAATCGCCGCAATGGGCCCAACTGACCTGGCCGTCTTGCAACACCGCCATCACGATCGTGGTGCGCGGGGTGTCGGTCACGCCGCGGTCCATGGCGTAGCGCAAGATCTGACGGTGCGCCGACAACAGCGCCGTCGACAAAAAACTGGTTACATCGGGCAGCACGGGTTGTGCTTCTTTTTGAAACTGCGCCGCCACGGTCTGCAAGGCAAGCTGGGCCGCGACTTCACCCTCGGGGTGTCCGCCCATGCCATCGGCCAGCAAAAACAGCGCGGTTTCACGCGTGTAGCAATAGCCCATGCGGTCTTCGTTGAGTTTGCGACCACCTTTGCGACTGACCTGAAATACAGAGAACTTCATTTCAACTTGGTTCCGGGGTTGGAGGTCTTGAGAACCGTCTTTTTGGTACCCGACACCAGGGTGTCAAGCTGCATGCGAACCTTGTCTCCGACACTGAGCCGGGTGTAGCGACGCTCACCAACACGGTTGAGCTGCTTTTGCAAGGCAAACACCGATTGCGGCCGCTCCAGCGGGTTGAGCGACATGCACCATTCCACCACCTCCATCAGGTTGTCGGAATACACCCCTTGCACCCGCTTGAGTGCCACCGGTACCCGGTCATTGGTCACACGCTGGGGCGCATCGCTGGGGGGGAAACCCAGCATGCAGGCGTAAATGCATGCGCCAATGGCATAGATGTCCGTCCACGGCCCCATGGAGCTGTCGCGCTTGTACATTTCAGGGGCGGCAAAACCGGGTGTGTACATCGGGCGGATGAAGTTGCCTTCTTTGCTCAACACCTCACGAGCCGCACCAAAGTCAATCAGCACCGCCTTGTCATCGTCCGAGATAAAGATGTTGGCGGGCTTGATGTCCAGGTGCAGCATTTTGTGTTGATGAACAATGCGCAGGCCGCGCAAAATTTCGTCAAACAAAGACCGGATGGTGGACTCGCGGAACACCTTGGGGTTTTTCAGGTCGCGCGCGATGACAATGAATTCTTGCAGGCTGGCCCCTTCAAGGTAATTCATCACCATGTAAACGGTTTCGTTTTCACGGAAGAAATTCATCACACTCACCACCGAGGGGTGTGAAATTTGCGCCAATGAACGGCCTTCTTCAAAGAAGCTTTTGAGCCCCAAACGGTACAGCGACAATTTCTCGGGGGCCACCTGCGGCTGTAACGAGCCGGGGCTGCGGGTCACCAGCGATGCCGGCAAGTATTCTTTAATGGCCACTTGCATGCCATCGGGGCCAACCGCCAGGTACACCACGCCAAAGCCACCGGCAGCCACCCGGCGCACCACGCGGTAGCCACCAATCAAGGTATCGGGTGGCAGCGGTGATGGTTTGACCTTGGACATATTTTCAGGTGGAGCGTTGCTCAGGGGGATAGATACGGGTTATTCTTGAACTCATTTCATTGAACAAGCATCCAAATGTCAGTTTACAGCATGACCGGCTACGCCAGTGTTCAGCACAGCAGCGCCGACACCCTCACCGAAAACGAACCCAAATCCGGCCCCGTGACACGCTTGGGGCTTGAAATCCGGGCCGTCAACAGCCGCTTTCTTGATCTGTCGTTTCGCCTGCCCGATGAACTGCGGGCCTGTGAACCCGCACTGCGCGAGCGACTCAGCGCCCGCCTCAAGCGCGGCAAGGTCGAGCTGCGTGCAGCGCTTGAGAGCAACACGCAGGGCAGTCTGACGGAACCCTCTGTGCGCTTGCTGCAACGGCTCAATGCCATTCAGGACAACGTCAAAGCCTGGCTGCCCAACGCCACCGTGCTGAGTGTGGCCGATGCCATCCGGCTGGCAGGCACCGATGCCCCCGCCACCCAGGACTGGCAAACCGAGTTGCTGGCCTTGGCCGACACCGCGTTGCAGGCGCTGATGTCGGCCCGTGCGCGCGAAGGCGCGCGCCTGGCCACCATGCTGCAAGACCGTATCAGCCAATTGCGCCGCCTGGCAGAGCAGGCCCAGCCGCTGATTCCACAACTGGTGGCCCAGCAGCGCCAGCGTTTCATGGATCGCTGGCAAGAGGCCATGGGGCTGGCCGATGGCGGCCAAGTACCCGAGGCCGCCCAAGACCGGGCGTTGACCGAAGCCACGGCGTTTGCCATTCGCATCGACGTGGCCGAAGAGCTGACGCGACTGGCTTCGCATCTGGATGAATTGGAGCGCCTGATTGCCAAAGGCGGTGAAATTGGCAAGCGGCTCGATTTTCTGATTCAGGAACTGCACCGTGAAGCCAATACGCTGGGCTCCAAATCGTCCAGCCTGGAGCTGACCCGAATTTCGGTGGACATGAAGGTGCTGATCGAGCAAATGCGCGAACAAGTGCAAAACATAGAATAGGCAGCTGATGCAATACCCTGGCAACC
>JBGSRY010000142.1:0-5429 GCA_041737325.1 Rhodoferax sp.
TACAGACAGGTGGGGTGGAATTGGATGAATTCCATGTTTTGCACCCGGCATCCAGCACGCCAGGCAGCGGCAATGCCGTCGCCGGTGGCGGTGTCGGGGTTGGTGGTGTAAAGGTACACCTTGCCTGCGCCGCCCGTGGCCAGAATGGTTTGAGGGGCCTCAAAGGTGAGCACTTCGTCGGTGTCGCTGTCCAGGGCGTACAGGCCAACGCAGCGTTTGTCGGTTTGGCCGAGTTTGTCGCTGGTGATCAGGTCGACCAGCGTGTGCTGCTCAAACAGCGTCACGTTGGGCGCTTTTTTGACCGCTTCAATCAGGGTGCGTTGCACGGCGGCACCGGTGGCATCGGTGACGTGGACGATGCGCCGCGCGCTGTGGCCGCCTTCGCGCGTCAGGTGCAGTTCACCGTCTTCCCTGGAGAACGGCACGCCCATGGTCTGCAGCCAGGCAATGCCTTTGGGGGCGTTTTCCACCACAAAGCGGGTGGCAGCCGGGTCACACAACCCGGCCCCGGCAATGTGGGTGTCTTTGATGTGGGCCTCAAAGGTGTCGTCCTTGTTCCAGACGGCGGCCATGCCGCCTTGCGCCCAACCGCTGGAGCCTTCCATGACGGCGCGTTTGGTGATGATGGCAATTTTTTTGTCGGACGGCAGCAGCAGCGCCGAGCTTAAACCGGCCAGGCCACTGCCCACAATCAGGACATCAAAGTGCAGGGGGGCGGTGGTGGGTGTGGTCTGGCGTGAAGGCATGTCAACTCCGGCAAATGGGTTCAGGAAGGGGTGTAGGCCAGGCGCACATAAATGGGTGCAAAGGCTTCGGCCTGGGTGATTTCGATCAGGGTCTCTTTGGCAAGTTCCAGTAGCGCAACGAAGGTGACCACCAGCACGGCGGCCCCTTTCTCGGGCTGGAACAAGCGCTCGAATTCGACAAAACGTTGTCCTTGTAAAGCCTTCAACATCAGGCTCATGTGTTCGCGCACCGAGAGCTCTTCGCGGGTGATCTTGTGGCGCTGCACCAAACTGGCGCGTTTGAGGATGCTGGCCCAGGCCTCTTGCAATTCGGCAATGCTCACATCAGGAAAGCGCGGTTGCAGGGACTGCTCGACATAAACCTGGGCACGCAAAAAATCGCGCCCCAGTTGCGGCAGCTGGTTGATGCGTGCGGCCGCCAGTTTGATTTGTTCGTACTCCAACAGGCGGCGCACCAACTCGGCACGCGGGTCGTCGGCTTCCTGCCCTTCGGCGACCGGCTTGGGTGGCAGTAGCATGCGTGATTTGATCTCAATCAGCATGGCCGCCATCAGCAAATATTCAGCTGCCAGTTCCAGGTTGTGATGGCGAATTTCTTCGACATAGCTCAAGTACTGACGTGTCAGCCCGGCCATGGGAATGTCAAGAATGTTGAAGTTTTGTTTGCGAATCAAATACAGCAACAAGTCCAACGGGCCTTCAAAAGCCTCTAAAAAAACTTCAAGCGCATCGGGGGGGATGTACAGGTCTTGCGGCAGTGCAAACAGGGGTTCACCGTACAAACGGGCCACGGCCACCTGGTCGATCACGTCGGGCATGCTGTCCAGAGCCAGGTTGCTGCCCACGACGGCGGCATCAATGTCAACCATCAAAGGGTTTGATTGCTATGTTAAATATAGCTATAAGCCCTTTAAATTAAAGGGCTAGATGCCATTTTTTTTATTTATTAGTGGCCGTTTGGTAAACGTAGGGTTTTTGCGCCACACGGGCATCCTTGAAGGCTTGAGTGGCCTCGCGATCTACCGACTTGTTCCACAGCAGGGCCAAACCTTCCTGTTGACGTGCTTCCATGCCAGGGGTTTGGGCTTTGAGCTGGTCAATGAACAGGGTGGCATCGGATTGGTATTGGGGGCGGTAGAAAATGTTCATGGGGTTACCTTTTTCGGCTATTTTAGACCTGCTGCTGACGGCGTTGTTTTCACGCATGCCAGCCCGATCAGGCCAGACGTGTGGGTGTAATATCACGCCCAACAACCTCTGCTTTTTGAATCGATGAACCCCTTTAACGCCATCACTTCCTGGATCCATCTGGATTGGGTGCTGGTCGTGGTGGTGGCTTGGTTGTTGATCGGTTTCATGGGTGTGGTGGCGCTGCGGCGCTTTCGTTTTGTGGCCATCGTGCTGTTTCCGATTGGGGCCTTTTTTTCGTTGCTGTTGATGGCCGTGGCCTTGAGCGCCGCGTTCAGTGGCCCTGAAACGGCGGTGCTGCCGCTGGGCTTGCCACAGCTGCCGTTTCACCTGCGTCTGGACAGTTTGTCGGCTTACTTTTTGCTGCTGATTGGTGGCGTGTCAGCCGGGGTGTCGGCGTTTGCGGCGGGCTACTTTCGACAGGGCGAAGGCACACCACCGGGCTTGATTTGTCTGGAATACCACGTGTTTCTGGCCAGCATTGCCATGGTGGTGATGGCCGACGATGCTTATGTGTTCATGGTGGTGTGGGAGACCATGGCGTTTTCTTCTTTCTTCCTTGTGTTGGCCAACCACCGCATCCCGGAAATTCGCAACGCTGGGTACTTGTACATGCTGGTGGCGCACATTGGTGCCCTGGGTATCTTGCTGTGTTTTGGCTTGTTGCAGGCCAATACCGGGGACTACACCTTTTCTAACATGCGCGCCCAGCACTTGACCCCGTTTTGGGGCTCGGTGGCGTTTGTTCTGGCGGTTTTTGGTTTTGGTGCCAAGGCCGGCATCTTGCCGCTGCACGCCTGGTTGCCCGAGGCGCATCCCGCAGCCCCGTCACCGTTTTCGGCCTTGATGAGCGGGGTAATGCTGAAGATTGCGCTGTATGGCATCTTGCGGGTGTCGTTTGACTTGCTGCAAACGCGCATCTGGTGGTGGGGCGTGTTGCTGATGGCGGTGGGTCTGGCCACGGCTTTGTTTGGCGTGGTGTTCTCGACCGTGCAAGTTGAAATGAAGCGCTTGCTGGCGTATTCCTCGATTGAAAACATTGGCCTGATGTGCGCCGGTTTTGGGTTGTCGTTGCTGTTTGTCTCATACGACATGAAAGCGTTGTCGGCCCTGGCTCTGACTGCGTCGCTGTACCACATGCTGGCCCATGCATTTTTCAAGAGTCTGTTGTTTTGCAGTACCGGCGCGGTGATGCACGCCACGGGTGAGCGCAGTCTGGGCAAACTCGGCGGACTGATGCGCTACATGCCCTGGGTGGCTTGGCCCACGCTGGTTGGGGTTTTGGCGTGTGCCGGTTTGCCACCGTTTGGCGGCTTTGTGGCTGAATGGATGCTGCTGCAAAGTTTTCTGTTCACCACCGGTTTGCCCAACGGTTTTCTGGACATGCTGGTGCCGGTGATGGCCGCCCTGATTGCCTTGATTGCCGCCTTGTCAGGCTACACCATGGTCAAATATTTCGGCGTGATTTTTCTGGGCCAGCCACGTGAGGCCAGCTTGGCGCACGCGCACGATGCGGGCCCGTGGGAGCGCCTGGGTATGTCCTGGCTGGTGGCAGGGTGCGTGTTGCTGGGGTTATTCCCCAACCAGGTGATTGCCATGATTGACCCGGTCACCCAGTTGCTGGTGCACGCTGGATTGGCGCATACCGTGTCCGACAACGGCTGGTTGTTGATACCGGTGAATGTTGAACGCGCCAGCTATGCGCCGGCTATTTTCTTGTTGGGTGTCATGGGAAGTTTTGCCCTCGCATTTTTCCTGGTGCGCAAGCTCTACCATGGCCGCATGCGCCGCGTGCCGCCCTGGGACTGTGGCTACCCTTGGCAGACACCGCGCATGCAGGATACTGCCGAAGGTTTTGGTCAACCCATCCGGCAAATTTTTGAGCTTTTCTTTCGTATGAAACGTCATTTGCCGACGGCGTTTGATGAGCAACCGAGCTACAAAGTGACAGTGGAAGACCCTCTGTGGTATTGGCTGTACTTGCCGGTAGCGAGCTTGGTGGAGCGTGTTTCCAGAATCATTGGCATGCTGCAACAGGGCCGCATTGCGGTTTACCTGATGTACAGCTTTGTGACGCTGATCGTGGTCTTGCTGGTGGTGAAGCGATGAGTTTTTTTGGTGCGCTTTCACAACTGTTGGCGCTGTTGCTGGCGCTGTTGCTGGCACCCTTGCTCACCGGCTGGGTAAACCAATGGCGCGCGCGCCTGCAGAATAAATCCGCACCGGGCCTGCTGCAGCCCTATCGCATGTTGCACAAGCTCTTCAACAAAGACTCGGTGCTGGCGGAACACGCCTCGCCTTTGTACCGCACTGCGCCCTATGTGATCTTCAGTTGCATGCTGCTGGCCAGCGCCATCATTCCTACCATTTCGACTGATTTGCCCCTGTCTCCAGCGGCCGATGCCATTGCCTTGGTTGGTTTGTTTGGCTTGGCGCGGGTGTTCATTTCATTGGCGGCCATGGATGTCGGCACGGCCTTTGGCAGCATGGGTGCACGGCGTGAAATGCTGGTGGGTTTTCTGGCCGAACCTGCCTTGCTGATGGTGCTGTTTTGCGCGTCCATGATCACCCGGTCGACCTCACTGACCGTGATTGTGGAAACCCTGGCGCACCGCGAGTTGGCGATTTACCCGAGCATGCTGCTGGCCGGTGTGGCGTTCACCATGGTGTCGCTGGCCGAAAACGCCCGGGTGCCCGTGGACAACCCGGAAACCCACCTTGAGCTGACCATGATCCATGAATCGATGATTCTGGAATATTCTGCCCGCCACTTAGCGTTGCTGGAATGGGCCGCCAGCCTGAAGCTGTTTGCCTATTCGTGTGTCGGGCTGGCGTTGTTTTTCCCGTGGGGTGTGGCCGAGGCCAATTCACCGCTGGCGCTGTTTCTGGCCCTGCCGGTCTTGGTTTTCAAGTTGGCTATTGGCGGATTTTTGCTGGCCTTGATTGAAACCCTGAGCGCCAAGATGCGAATTTTTCGTGTGCCTGAATTTTTGGGCACGGCGTTCTTGATTGCCGTGATCGGGCTGCTGGTCAATGTGCTGCTGGGGGTCGGATGATCAAATTTGCCCCCCAACTGATCAACTTGTTTGCCACCTTGATCCTGTTGCTGTCATTTGCCATGATTTCGCAGCGACGCATTGTGACCTTGATCAATTTGTTCATGGTGCAAGGTGCGGCGCTGGTGGCTGCGTCGTTTCTGCTCGGCTATGTCACGCACCAGCCCGATCTGTACGTGTCAGGTGTTTTGACCATGGTGCTCAAAGTCATCTTTATTCCCTGGATGCTGCATCGGGTGATTCGCAAGCTCAATGTGCGCTGGGACGTTGAAACCCTCTTCAATGTGCCAACCACCATGCTGTTCGGCATTGGTCTGGTGATCTTCTCATTCAGTCTGGCTTTGCCGATCTCAAGGCTGTCCGACTCGATCGCTGGTGGCTCGCTGGGCATTGCGCTGGCCTGTGTGTTTTTGTCTTTCATGATGATGATCACCCGCTC
>JBGSRY010000106.1:0-5346 GCA_041737325.1 Rhodoferax sp.
CAAAGAACAATTCTTCCCCGGCTTGCCTTATCGCACCGGGGCTTACGCACCCAACGGTGTGCCATGGGCCAACGGCTATGCCGACTACCTGAAGTTGACCAACGCCCGTGGCGGCATCAACGGTGTCAAGATCATTTACGAAGAGTGTGAAACCGGCTATGCCACCGACCGTGGGGTGGAATGCTATGAGCGCCTGAAAGGCAAGCACGGTGGGGCCACGGTGTTCCAGCCCCTGTCTACCGGCATCACGTTTGCGCTGACCGAAAAAGCGCCTTTGGACAAAATCCCCTTGATCACAGCCGGCTACGGCCGCAGTGAAAGCCAGGACGGTACGGTCTTTAAGTGGAACTTCCCCTTGGCTGGGACTTACTGGTTGGCGGCCGACGTGCTGGTGCAGACCATTGCCAAAAAAGAAGGTGGTTTTGACAAGCTCAAGGGCAAAAAAATTGCGCTGGTGTACCACGACTCTCCTTATGGCAAGGAACCGATCGCGCTGCTGCAAGAGCGCGCTGCCATGCACGGCTTCAGCTTGCAATTGTTGCCCGTGGCCCACCCCGGCGTAGAACAAAAAGCCACCTGGCTGCAAGTGCGTCAGGCCCGGCCTGACTACGTGCTGCTGTGGGGCTGGGGTGTGATGAATTCCACCTCTTTGAAAGAAGCCCAGGCCACTGGTTACCCACGCGAAAAAATGTACGGTGTGTGGTGGTCGGGTGCGGAACCGGACGTGAAGGACGTGGGCGAAGGTGCCAAGGGCTACAACGCGGTGACCATGCAGCACGGTGCCGAGCACAACTCGGCCGTGGTGAAAGAAATTCTGGCCAAGGTGCATGACAAAGGGCAGGGTATGGGGCCCAAAGACGAAGTCGGGTCGGTGCTGTACATGCGCGGAGCCATGAGCGCCATGCTGGCGGTTGAAGGCGTGCGCCGCGCGCAAGAGCGTTTTGGCAAAGGCAAATGGGTCACGGGTGAGCAAGCGCGCTGGGGCTATGAAAACCTGGCCTTGGATCAGAAAAAGCTCGACGCACTGGGCTTCTCGGGCGTGATGCGTCCGATCAGCACCACCTGTGCCGACCACATGGGTGCCAACTGGGCGCGTATCCACACCTGGGATGGCAAGAAGTGGAACTTCAGCTCTGACTGGCTGCAAGCCGACGAGCAAATCCTGAAGCCGCTGGTAAAGAAAACCGCAGCCAAATACGCCGCTGATAAAAAGCTGACACCGCGCACCCCGGCAGACTGCCAAAGCTAGGCACCCCCCCGGCTTGCCCACTTCGTGTAGGTACGCCAAACGTGCCAGCCAGCAGAGCTGGGGCTCTTCGGCCCGTCCAAACCTGCGCAGGCAGGTTTGGAGCCGCTGGCCTCAGCCCCTTGCAGGGGGCAACACCAGCAGCCCGGCAAAGCCGGTTCTGCGGTGTTTCTGGCGGGGGCATCAGTTCGCTTGCCGCTGCGGTTTGGCGGGTGGTTTACCACCCGCCAGATGAAAGTGTCGTTAAACGGTGCTTTCATCTGGTTTGAATGGAATGAACACTATGAGTGATACGAAAAACATTGTTCTCAACGTCAACGGCATTGAGGTGATTTACAACCACGTCATTCTGGTTCTGAAGGGCGTGTCCCTGAATGTGCCCGAAGGCAAAATTGTGGCCATTCTGGGCGGCAACGGGGCCGGCAAAACCACCACTTTGCGCGCCATCTCCAACCTGCTGCAGGGTGAGCGTGGCGAGGTCACCAAGGGCTCAATTGAACTGCGTGGCGAGCGCATCGAAAACCTGTCCCCCGCCGACCTGGTGCAGCGCGGTGTGGTGCAGGTCATGGAAGGCCGACACTGTTTTGCCCATTTGACGATTGAAGAAAACCTGCTCACGGGAGCCTATACGCGCAAAGACAAAGGCGAAATTGCCGCCAACCTGGACAAGGTCTACAGCTATTTCCCGCGCCTGAAAACGCGGCGCACCAGCCAGGCGGCTTACACCTCGGGTGGTGAGCAACAAATGTGTGCCATTGGCCGCGCGCTCATGACCAACCCCAGCATGGTGTTGCTTGACGAGCCGTCCATGGGGCTGGCACCGCAGATCGTCGAGGAAGTGTTCGAGATAGTCAAAGACCTCAACACCAAAGAAAAAGTGACCTTCTTGCTGGCTGAGCAAAACACCAACATGGCGCTCAAGTACGCCGACTACGGCTACATCATGGAAAGTGGCCGGGTAGTGATGGACGGCGTGGCCAGTGACCTGGCCAACAACGAAGACGTGAAAGAGTTCTACCTGGGCATGGGGAGCGCTGAGCGCAAAAGCTTCAAGGATGTCAAAAGCTACAAGCGCCGCAAACGCTGGCTGGCTTGAGTAGAGGAGGGCTGTGTCTGTTTCTGTGGTGTTTTTGTAGGGTCGACTTCAGTCGACCATGGCAGGCTAAAGCCCGCCCTACAGGGACCATGGCAGGCTAAAGCCGCCCCACCAGGAAAAACCGTCATCGTGAATTTGTTTTGAATGGATCATTCCTATGTCTGATTTCTTTGATGCGCTGGAAACGCGCGACCCCGCTGAGCGTGAAGCGGCACTGCTGGCGGCTTTGCCACTGCAAGTGGCGCATGCCAAATTGGCATCCCCTGCGTTTGCTGAAATTTTGAAAGATGTGAATCCGGCGCAGGTCACCAGCCGCGCCGCACTGGCGCAGTTGCCGGTGCTGCGCAAGCACGAGCTGCTTGAGTTGCAACTTAAAAGCCGTAGCAACAAAGGCAATGTATTCGGGGGCTTCAGTGCCAAAAGCTTTGGATATGAGCTGCCACGTGTGTTTGCCAGCCCGGGGCCGATTTACGAACCCGAGGGCACGCCGCGTGATTACTGGCGCATGTCACGGGCTATTTTTGCCGCAGGGTTTCGCGCTGGTGATTTGATCCACAACAGCTTCAGCTACCACTTTGTGCCTGCCGGTTCCATGATGGAAACCGGTGCGCATGCGTTGGGCTGCACGGTGTTTCCCGGTGGCACGGGCCAGACCGAACAGCAGGTGCAGGCTATGGCTGATTTGCAGCCCGCAGGCTACATTGGCACGCCCAGTTTTCTGAAAATCATTGTTGAAAAGGCCGCAGAGATGGGGGTTGCCCTGCCCAGCGTCACCAAAGCCATGTTTGGTGGTGAGGCTTACCCGCCGTCCTTGCGCGACTGGTTTGCGGCGCATGGTATTGCCGGCTACCAGTGCTATGCCACGGCTGATCTGGGCTCGATTGCCTATGAGACTTCAGCACGCGCAGGCTTGGTTCTGGATGAAGGCGTGTTGCTGGAAATTGTGCGTCCCGGCACCGGTGACCCGGTGGCCGAGGGCGAAGTGGGCGAGGTGGTGGTGACCACGCTCAATGCCACCTACCCGTTGATCCGTTTTGGCACGGGTGACCTGTCGGCAGTGCTGCCCGGCCATTGCCCTACGGGGCGCACCAACACCCGCATCAAGGGCTGGCTCGGCCGGGCCGACCAAACCACCAAAATCCGGGGTATGTTTGTGCACCCGGGGCAGGTAGACCAAATTGTCAAACGCTTCTCTGAGGTGACCAAAGCGCGGCTGGTGGTGAGCGGTGAGATGGCCAACGACCAAATGACGCTCAAGGTGGAGTCCGCCTGCAGCGGCCCCGATAGTCTGGCGCAAAAGTTGATGGAGGCGATTCGCGATGTCACCAAGCTGCGCGGCCAGGTCGAGGTGCTGCTGCCCGGCAGTTTGCCCAACGATGGCAAGGTGATTGAAGACGCGCGCAGCTACAAGTAACGCAGCGGCTACACCCCCCAGGTGATGGCGGTTTCGGCCTTGAGGCAGGCGCGCATCATGTCCATCAGCGGCAAGGCGCGCTGGCGCAGCGTGACGGCTTCAAAGCTGGGCATGGACACCTGCTCGGCCTGGGCTTGCGCCATGGCTTGCTGGCGTTGCACCTCTTCCTGCTCTATGGCGGTTTGCAGTGCCGCCAATGCGTCAAGCATCTGCTCGGGCAGCAGGATGCCTTTGACACTGGGGGCGTTTTCGCCGTGTTTGCCAATGATGCCCAGCACCCGTTCACCATGCGGCTGCAACATGATCACGTCCCCGGTGGTTTTGGATTTGAATTTGTACAGCATGGCGTGTCTCCGGTGGTTGGTGCAATAGCTTGATGGTAGTCCTGTGGGCGCTGTTTTATGATGCGGCCAGGCCATCTGTCAAGCGTTTCAAAGACACGCGTTGGCATCATTTAAACCGTCCGCACAGGGCATACAAGGGTAATCCAGCATGGCTGAATTGAACATCGTCAGACAACACACGTTGGGCTTGGCAAAGGCGCGCCAAGTG
Source organism: Rhodoferax sp. (assembly GCA_041737325.1). Lineage (GTDB taxonomy): Bacteria > Pseudomonadota > Gammaproteobacteria > Burkholderiales > Burkholderiaceae_C > Rhodoferax. The sequence goes on from JBGSRY010000106.1 coordinate 4,309, forward strand.
GCGTTCAAATGGGCCGAACAAGCCGAGCAGGAATTTGACATGCAGTGCACCTACACCGAAGGCAAGCACGCCGATGAGGTGGACTTTGTCAGACCAGGTGTGAGCGGCAATCTGACGGTAACCAAGGACCGTTTTGAGTTGCGCGCCCAATTGGGTTTTTTGCTGGGCGCGTTCAAGGGCAAGATTGAGGCAGAAATTGTCAAAAATCTTGATGCCTTGCTGGCTGCGCCCGTGGTGCACAAGCGCTCCACCGAGTCCGCCGCGACGCAGCGGACGGCTAAAAAAAAGACGGTTAAACCTGAATCAGCTCAGTGATGCGATCAGGTCAATGTACTGCTGCATGGCATCGGTGTTGGACGTTCCCTTGAGCGCATTCCAAGCATCCCATTTGGCGCGGCCAATCATGTCGGTAAAACCGGGGCGCTTGTCAGCGTTGTCGCCTGCGCTGCCTTGTTTGTAGAGCGCGTAGAGCTTGAGCAGGGTCATGTTGTCAGGGCGTTCGCTCAGGTTTTTGGAGTTGGCAACAGCGGCTTCAAATTGGGCTTGCAGGTCAGACATGGGTGATCTCCGTGGGGGTAAAAATACAGGGGTGTCAGGGTAAGCAAGGGCTATCTTAAGGTGCGTTTTCACCTCAAAATAGAGGCCCTTCCCAAAACGCATTTGAACCATGGCCAAGAGACCTGCAACACCGATGGTTGTTGAACGCATGACCAAGGTCGACACGGCCTGGTTGCGCATGGATTGCCCCAGCAACCTGATGATGATCCTGGGGGTGTGGGTGATCAAACCCGGTGTCAGTTACAAGGCTACCTGTGAGCGTATTCAAGAGCGGCTGCTGAAATACCCGCGCTTTGGCCAGCGGGCGCAGATGGATGCCACGGGCGCCAGCTGGATCACCGACAACGATTTCAAAATCACCCGCCACGTGCTGCGCGAAAAGTTGCCCGCTTCGGCACGTCAGAACCCGCAACAAGCCCTGCAAACGCGTCTGGGTGAACTGGCCATGCAGCCGCTGGACATGCGCTACCCGCTATGGGA
>JBGSRY010000115.1:0-3081 GCA_041737325.1 Rhodoferax sp.
GGACGATCCGGTAGCCGGGGATCTGCGGCAGGGTGGTGGGGAATCCGCTCGGCAGGGTGGTGGGGAACCCGCTCGGCAACGTCCACGGCGCGGGCTGGGAGGCCTGCGGCTGCGGCTGGGGCGCCGGCTGCTGCTGCGGATATTGCTGCTGCGGATATTGCTGGGGAGTGCTCGCGCCGGGACCCTGGTACTGGCCGGGCGGGGGCTGGCCGGGCGGGTACTGGGTCGGCTTCTGCTCGTTGCAGGCGGCGGACGCGAGCGGAAGGAAGGCCGCGCACGCGACGAAGAAGAGGAACATGTGATTCGCACGCATGCCCGGCATCGTACGCGGCGCCGGACGCGCGTCCAGCCCTCCGCGGGCGCCCGGGACGGAGACGCTCACTGCTTCGCGGCGGCCACGAGCGCGACGAACGCCGGATCGTCCTTGATCGAGGCGAACGCGGGTTCGTTCGGGATGCGGTCGGGCTCGGGGACCTTGCGGTCGATCGCCTCCTTGAGCTTGGCGAGGGCGCGCGCCTTGTCGCCGGTCTTCGCGGCGGCCACACTGTTGTTGATGACCCAGGCCCAGGGCTCAATCCCGGCGCGGCGCAGGTCGGCTTGCAAATTGGCCGCCTCCAGCACCGGTGTGGTCTCGGCCAGCGTGACGATCAGCACCTTGGTTTGTTTGGGGTCTTGCAACTGCATCATCGGCGTGGTGAAGTGCGCACCGGCACCCATTTGGCGCGCGATGTCGCGGTGGTACGCGCCGGTGGCATCGATCAGCAGCAAGGTGTGGCCGGTGGGCGCGGTGTCCATCACGACAAACTTCTTGCCCGCTTCACGAATCACGCGTGAGAACGCCTGGAACACGGCAATTTCTTCGGTGCAGGGCGAGCGCAGGTCTTCTTCCAGCACGGCGCGCCCGGCGGCATCGAGCTTGGCCCCTTTGGTGGCCAGTACCTGGGCGCGATAGGTTTCGGTGACCGTGTGCGGATCGATGCGGCTGATGTGCAGGTTGGGCAGATCGGCCTCGGTGGCCAGCGTCTCGCTCAGGTGCGCGGCAGGGTCAGAGGTGCTTAGGTGAACAGGGTGGCCGCGGCGCGCCAGCTCCAACGCCACGGCGGCGGCGAGCGTGGTTTTGCCCACACCGCCCTTGCCAATCAGCATGATCAGGCCGTGACCTTCGGCGGCAATGGCATCGACCAATGTGCTCAAGCTGGGCGCGTTGAGTTCTTGAGCGTTGGTTGTTTCAGAATCAGATTCGGCATAGGCCGCCGCTGGGGAAAACAACTGGCGCAAGGCATCCAGGCCAAACAGGTTGAAGGGTTTGAGCGCCAACTGATCGGTGGGCAGATCGCGCAAAGCCTGCGGCATGGAGGCCAGCGCGGCCTGCTCGCGTGCCACGATGGCCAACGCCAGCGGATCGCCTTGCGCATCCGCAGCGGTCATGACCCCGTTGATCACCAGATGCTGGCGTGTGAGCCCCAGTGCGGCCAGCTCGCCATGCGTTCTGGTTGCTTCATTTAATGTAGCTGCTTGCGCCCGTGTGACAAGGGCTAGACGGGTTTTTTGTGCATCAGACAAGGCGACGACTGCAGCTTGGTACTGGCTGCGCTGTTTGTCCAGCCCGGCCAACGGGCCCAGGCAAGACGCGTCGCCTTTGCCAGCTTCCAGAAAGCCGCTCCAGGCCCCGGGCAATTGCAGCATGCGGATGGTGTGGCCGGTGGGCGCGGTGTCAAACACGATATTGTCAAACCCGGCGGTCAGTGCGGTGTCGGTCAGCAGCGCGGTGAACTCGTCAAACGCCGCAATCTCGGTGGTGCACGCGCCCGAGAGCTGTTCTTCAATGCCCTTGACCACCGAGTCTGGCAACACACCGCGCACCGGGCCGACGATGCGGTCGCGGTAGGCTTGCGCCGCCGCTTGGGGGTCGATTTCCAGCGCGCTCAGGTTGGGCACCGCAGGCACGGGCGTGATCTGGTTGCCAATGGTCAGCCCCAGCACCTGGCCCACGTTGGAAGCCGGGTCGGTGCTGACCAGCAGCACGCGTTGGCCTTGGTCTGCGAGCCCGATGGCGCTGGCGCAAGCGATGGACGTCTTGCCCACGCCGCCCTTGCCGGTAAAAAACAAAAAACGCGGTGGGTTATGTAAAAACTGCATCATCCGCAGCACTTGCCGCCCCCGCAGCAGGAGCCTGCCGCAGCTGTAGCAGCCGGGCTGGTGGGTGCAGCACAACACGCCTCAGCGCCGGATAGGTCCAGCCAGCGTGTCAGTTCGGCGCGGGTGGGGTAGCGCCCAGCCAGTGCCAGTTCGCCGTCCAGCAATGTGGCTGGCAAGGCACTTTCACCGCTGCGCTGCAGCAGGGCTTTGATAGTTGCGTTCTCGGCAAACGCCATGGGTTGCTGCGCCAAATTCAAGCGCTCGATGGTCGCGCCCTGTTGCTTGGCCCAGTCTGCGTCGGCCGAGAAATCGACCAGCTTTTGATCAACATCGGTACCGCACACGCCGCTGCTGCAGCACAGTGCTGGGTCAAACACTTGGAGTTTTTTCACAGCCGGCATCAGCGTGCCGATGCGATCGAGTTCGGCCTTGAGCCGCTTGGTATCCGCTTGCAGGTCATCGAGTGGCAACGCCAAAAATGCCTCAATGCGCGCGCGCAGTATGCGGTAGGCGCTATCAAAAGCTGCATCAATCTGAGCGTCGGTGCCACTGGCGTGCGCCGGGTCGTCGACGCCCCAGTGCGTGCGCAGCACCGGGCCGAGATAGGCCGGACAGGTCTCACCCGCTGCGTTGGCGCAGACCGTGACCACAATGTCAGGCGTTTGCGGCAAGTTGTCCCACGACTTGCTGTGGTAGCCCTCGGTGGCGATGCCTTCGCGTGCCAGCAAGGCCAGTGAGCGTGGATGCACCGTGCCGCTGGGGTGGCTGCCCGCGCTCATGGCGTGCCAGCCCTTGGGAGCGAGGTGGTTGAAGGTGGCTTCAGCCAGGATGGATCGGCAGGAGTTGCCGGTGCAGAGAAAAAGAAGGTTCATGGTTCAGTTTCAAGGTTAGAAGGTTGGAGGGATAGAGCGTTAAAACGTTTCAGCTGCACAGGGCAACGAG
>JBGSRY010000124.1:0-3007 GCA_041737325.1 Rhodoferax sp.
AAAAGATAAAACCGACGGGTTCCTAGATCAAAAAGAACGGCCTGCCGTTGCCCCCATTCCAGCCAGGGAAGGCCATAAAAAATGATTTGGGTTACCCAAACCATGATCCAACGGATATTGGAAAAATAGCCTGCAACACTACGCGGGTATATTTTTTTCTCAGGGGCGTAAAGCGCTATCGTTTCATGATCCCCATCGTCTGCAAGAATAGGGATAACTTTGCGTTCAGTCGGTTTTTGTGAGGTCACAACACATCCTGATTAAAAAATAAAAAAGACTTGAGCGCCCATGCGGGACGTTCAAGTCTCTAGCGCGCACCGAAACGGCTATTTTACTTGTTCGACAAGCCCCAAATATAGGCTGTCAACACATGAATTTGCGCCTCGGTCAAACGACCAGCTTGAGCAGGCATGACGTTTTGCTTGCCATTGTTAACCATCTCAAGAATCGCCTTTTCGCCAAACCCATGCAGCCAAATCTTGTCAGTTAAATTGGCCGAGCCAACCGCCTGCATGCCCTTGCCATCCGGCCCGTGGCATGCAGCACAAACTGCAAACTTTTCTTGCCCCAAGGCCGCACGCGCAGAGTCATGCGGACTGCCCGACAAGCTCAACACATACTGCGCAACGTTTTTCACATCATCAGCAGAGCCTACGGCCGCAGCCATGGGAGGCATGTTGCCAACACGGCCGCCCGTGATGGTTTCCTTGATCTTTTCGGGCGTGCCACCATGCAACCAGTCCGCATCGGTCAGGTTAGGAAAGCCTTTGTTACCGCGAGCATCAGACGCATGGCACTGTGCACAATTGTTACCAAACAAGCGCTCGCCAATCGCCATGGCTTGGGCATCCTTGGCCACATCTTCGGGTTTCATGGACATGAACTTGGCGTAAATAGGTGCAATTTCCGCATTGCCTTTTGCAACCTCATCCGCGTGCAATTTTGCTGAGCTCCAGTTCAGCGTGCCTTTGTAGCTCGCAAGGCCCGGGTACAACACAAGGTAAGCTAGCGCAAAAATCACGGTCAAAACAAACATGTAACTCCACCACCGTGGCAGCGGGTTGTTCATCTCGCGCAAGTCGCCATCCCAGACGTGTCCTGTGGTGTTGTCAGCCGCCGTAGCCGCTTTGATTTTGCCGGTCACAACCAGCAAAACCAGGCAGGCCACAATGCCTACCAAAGCGATGCCGGAAATATAAAATTCCCAAAAATTGCTTGTGAAATCACTCATTTTTTGTTCCTATCAGGTGAAAGGGTCAATCTTGCTCAAAAGGCAAGTTGGCAGCTTTGTCAAAGTCAGCGGCATTCTTGCGGGAATAGGCCCACACAATGATTCCGATGAAACTCAAAAAACTCACCAACGTGGACACCGAGCGAAAGAAATTGACATCAAACTCCATGGAGGTCTCCTGTTTATTTTGATGTAGTTCCCAAAACCTGCAGGTATGCCACTACAGCATCCATTTCGGTCTTGTCCTTGAGTTCTTCCACAGAAGCTGCGATTTCAGCATCGGTGTAAGGCACACCCACTCTGCGCAACGCAGTCATGTGCGAGGGCATCGTGGCTGCATTGACTGGTGTACTCTTGAGCCAAGGGTATGCCGGCATGATCGACTCAGGAACCAAATCGCGCGGATTGTTCAAGTGGGTAATTTGCCACTGGTCGCTGTACTTGCCACCGACACGGTGCAGATCTGGCCCCGTGCGCTTGCTACCCCATTGGAAAGGGTGGTCATACACAAACTCGTTGGCTTTTGAGTACGGGCCATAGCGCAGGGTTTCAGCGCGGAACGGACGGATCATTTGCGAGTGGCAGTTGTAGCAACCTTCACGGGTATAAATGTCACGCCCAGCCAGTTGGAGTGCGTTATATGGCTTAAGCCCAGGCGCGGGAATGGTTGTCGTTTTTTGATAAAACAGTGGCACGATTTCAACCAGGCCACCGAACACCAGCACAAACAACATCAAGGCAATCATCAAACCATTGTTGGTTTCGATGGATGCATGCGAAAAGCCGCCGCTTTGATTGGATGTAGACATAATTTATTTCCTCAAGCGTGTGCAGCAACAGCCGGGATATTGACAGTCACCGAACGACCAGCCGTGGCGGTCTTGATGGTGTTCCAGAGCATGATGATCATGCCGGTCAGGTACAGCAAACCACCTGCAAGTCGCAACACATAGAACGGATAGCTGGCTTTGACGGATTCGACAAAGGTGTAAGTCAACGTGCCATCGGCATTGATAGACCGCCACATCAGGCCTTGCATCACGCCAGCAATCCACAACGCAGCAATGTAGAGCACGATGCCAATGGTGGCCATGTAGAAGTGAACTTCAATGGCTTTCACGCTAAACATGGATTTCTGACCGAACAAACGCGGAATCAGGTAATACATCGAACCCATGGTGACCAAGCCCACCCAACCCAAAGCACCAGAGTGCACGTGGCCCACAGTCCAGTCCGTGTAGTGCGACAAAGCATTGACTGTTTTGATGGCCATCATGGGACCTTCAAAAGTGGACATACCGTAGAAAGACAAGGACACGATCAGTAAACGCAGATTCGGGTCATCACGCTGTTTGGGCCAGGCACCCGACAAGGTCTTGATGCCGTTGATCATGCCACCCCAGCTCGGAGCCATAAGAATCAACGAGAACACCATACCGAGCGACTGTGTCCAGTCCGGCAAAGCGGTGTAATGCAAATGGTGCGGACCCGCCCACATGTAAGTGAAGATCAGCGCCCAAAAGTGGACAATCGACAGGCGGTATGAGTAAACCGGACGACCTGCTTGCTTCGGAATGAAGTAATACATCATGCCCAAAAAGCCTGCCGTCAAGAAGAAGCCCACCGCATTGTGCCCATACCACCATTGCACCATGGCATCCTGAACCCCTGCATAAGCAGAATAGGACTTCATGGGGCCTGCAGGAATCTCGGCACTGTTGACCAAGTGCAGCAAAGCCACAGCCAAGATCATCGCCCCAAAGAACCAATTGGCCA
>JBGSRY010000144.1:0-1583 GCA_041737325.1 Rhodoferax sp.
GCTGCTTTGGCCCTGCTGCTGCTGGCGTTGTATGTGCCGTGGCTGGCGCGCTTGTTTGTGTTTGCGCCCTTGCCGCTGCCTTACCTGATGGCGGCGGCCGGGCTCGGGCTGGTGGGGGTGTGCTGGTTGGAGTGGCTCAAACCCCGTGCTGCTGGCGCAGGTGGCGAATCCGCTCGGCATTGAGGCGCACGTTGACTTGGCCCGCCGCCAGCGGCGCGCGCACGGCAAAGTTGGCGAGCCGGGTGTCGCGGTATTGATAAGGGATCAGCGGCAGGCCCTGGGTGTTGAGCAGCACGGCCACGTGCGGTGTGCTGGCTTTGTCGCCGCGCGCCAGCACCACCGCCGCCTCGCCATTGGCCAGTTGCACATACGTGCCAGGTGGGTAAAACCCCAGCACGCAAGCCATGGCCACGCGTTGCTGCTGGCTGGCGGGCGTGGCCTCTTGCAGCAGTGATTTGGTTGCACCCAGGGCCGACATGGCGGGGCGGCTGACGCGCGGGGCCATTTTGGCCACCAAGGTGTCGGCCAAGTGCAGCAGGTTCAAATGCAGACGCTGGGCCGCCGGGTCGGGGCATTGCAGTGGCGCATGATGCCAGTGCACCATGTCCAGCAGTTCAGCATCGGGCTCACCAAAGCCACGCAAGATGTCGGCGCTGGTGGGCGGGTGCGCACTGATGAGTTCGCGCTGTGCCGGGCTGGGGGCTTTGAGCTGGCGCGCCAGGCTGTCCTGGGGGCGTGCCATGCCAATGTTCATCACCAGGGCAGAGCGCAGCAGCAAGCTGCGGTGCGCAGGCTGCAGTGCCAGTTTGTCAGCGGTGAGAGTCCCGACCACGCCGCAGAGCAAGGCGTGGGTGGCACAGTAACCCAGGCCCAAATCCGGCAGGGCCTGAAACAGCATGAACAGGCCTTCATCAGGGTTGTTCGCCAACAGGTTCAACGCCTTTTGCTGAATGCCCTCCAACCGTGCCAACGGGGTGTGTGCCTGCGCGCCCTGGTACAGCAGGCCGCGCAAAATTTCCTGCAAATCGAGCCAGCCGCCTTCTACGGCACGACCTTCCAGATAGTCGGTATCCAGAATCTCGCCCGGCATCGGTTCCTGCGCCAGGGTGGCGCTGTCGGCCCCGTGTTGGCGCAGGGTGTGGAGTTGTCGTTCCAGGGCTTTGTGCCAGGCTTGCGCATCGGTCTCGGTCATGCAGGCATGGTGCGCGGCCAGCATGTCGCGCTGCGCTTCAGACTGCAGCATCTGGCCACGACGCAGCAGCAAGCGGCCGTCGGGGGTGCGAAGGTCCACCGGCAGGATGCGTCCCAGTGCCACCCGGTGCAGCGGTACAGGCTGGTACACCATCAGGCTTGCGCCACCTGCACCGGCACGCGCTGCGCCAGGGCGCACATCAGCTCGTAACCCAGCGTGCCACTGGCATTGGCCACCTCGTCAATGCCCAGCACCACGCCATTGCTGGCGCGGCCCCACAGGGTGACTTCGCTGCCAAACCCGGCTTGGGGCAGGGCGGTCAAATCCACAGCCAGCATGTCCATGCTGACGCGGCCCAACGTGCGGCTGCGCGCACCGCCCACCAGTACCG
>JBGSRY010000177.1:0-4822 GCA_041737325.1 Rhodoferax sp.
CGGGCTGGCTCAAGCTGCCTTTTTGGCCTTGCGTGGCGTACATGGCCGTGGGCAAATTTGCCCGCTATGTGCTGATGACCGCCGCGCTGATGGGCGTGTTTGGCGGCTGACAGTCGCATTAATATGCTACTTAAAAAGTAGCATATTACCCTTGTTTAACAAAGGCTGGAGGCCAATTTCATATCAAGAACTGAACAAGAAGTTCATCACGTCGCCGTCCTTGACCACGTAGTCTTTGCCTTCAGCGCGCATCTTGCCGGCATCCTTTGCCCCTTGCTCGCCTTTGAAGGCAATGAAGTCTTCATAGGCAATGGTCTGGGCGCGGATGTAGCCTTTCTCGAAATCGGTGTGGATCACGCCGGCCGCTTGCGGGCCGGTGTCGCCTTTGTGAATGGTCCAGGCGCGCACTTCTTTGACACCGGCAGTGAAATAAGTTTGCAGGCCCAACAAGTCATAGGCGGCGCGAATCAGGCGGTTCAAGCCGGGCTCGTGCAGGCCGAGTTCTTCCAGAAACATCAGCCGGTCTTCGTCGCTCATCTCGGACATTTCAGCTTCGAGCTTGGCGCTGATGGCCACCACCGGGGCGTGTTGGGCCGTGGCGTAGGCCGTCAAACGGTCCAGAAACGGGTTGTTGGTAAAACCGTCTTCAGCCACGTTGGCCACAAACATGGCGGGTTTGGCCGTGATCAGAAAAAATTGCTTCAAGAGCGGCTGTTCTTCTTTGGTGAAGTCAATGGTGCGCACCGGTTTGGCTTCGTTCAAGGCGGCTTGGCAACGCTCCAAAATGCTCACCAGCTTGACGGCTTCTTTGTCGCCGCCCGACTTGGCCGCCTTTTGGTAGCGTGACAAGGCTTTGTCTACGGTGCTCAGGTCAGCTAGGCACAGTTCGGTTTGAATGACTTCAATGTCCGAAATCGGGTCGACCTTGCCAGAGACGTGAATCACGTTGTCGTCTTCAAAACAGCGCACCACATTGATGGTGGCATCGGTCTCGCGGATGTGCGCCAGAAATTTGTTGCCCAGACCTTCACCGGTGCTGGCCCCGGCCACCAAGCCGGCAATGTCGACAAATTCCACAATGGCACGCTGCACGCGCTCGGGGTGGACGATGGTGCTCAAGGCATCCAGCCGGGGGTCGGGCACTTCAACAATGCCCACGTTGGGCTCGATGGTACAAAAGGGGTAATTTTCTGCCGCAATACCCGCCTTGGTCAGGGCGTTGAACAGGGTCGATTTACCAACGTTGGGCAAGCCCACAATGCCACACTTCATAACAAATCCTAAAACAAACTAAAGTGAGGTCAACGCGCACAAAAAGCCCACATGACCCCTGCAAAACCATTAAAAATAAGCCGTCAAGTGTATGCGATGCGCCTTTTTTACCCAGCTGCGCACCAAATAAGACGCGCTTCTACAATCTTCCAATGACTCAACACCTCGATATTTGCATCCGTGGCGGCGGCATTGTGGGCCACACCCTGGCCTTGTTGTTGGCCCGTGACCGGCTGCGCATTGGCCTGTACGCGCCACCGCCACCCGCAAGCACCGAGCCCGATGTACGGGTCTATGCACTCAACGCCAAGTCCAAAGCCTTACTCGAATCCGTGCGCTGCTGGCCCGATGCCAGCCACGCCACCGAAGTCACCGCCATGCAAGTCATGGGTGATGCCGGTGGTGAAGTCAATTTTTCAGCCGCTGGCTTGACGGTTCCAGCGCTGACCTGGATGGTGGACGTGCCCGCCCTGGAAGCACAGCTGCGCGATGCGGTGCGTTTTCAGTCCCACATTGAGCTGCTGGATGCGCCACGTCCTGCCACCCTGACGGTGGTGTGCGAAGGCCGCACCAGCCGCACGCGTGCCGAATTTGGGGTGGATTTTGTGGCCACACGTTACCCACAGCACGCCATTGCAGCGCGTCTGCGCTGTGAAAAGCCGCATGGCCAGGTGGCACGGCAGTGGTTCAAGGGTGACAACATCCTGGCTTTTTTGCCGACGGATGGGGCACAGGGGCACACAGTGGGCATCATCTGGTCAGCACCTGATGCCCGCACCCCTGAGTTGCTGGCGATGGATGAACAGGCCTTTTGTGAGCAGGTTCAGGCCTTAAGCGATGGGGCTCTTGGCCAACTCACCTTGATCAGTGCCCGCAAGGCCTGGGCGCTGCAGTCGGCGCAGGCCAGCCGCTGGGTTGGCGTGACCAATAGCCAAAGCTGGGCCTTGGCCGGCGATGCCGCGCACAATGTCCACCCGTTGGCGGGTCAGGGCTTGAACCTGGGGCTGGGCGATGTGGCTGAGCTGGCCGAGGTGCTGCACAGCCGCCCCTACTGGCGCTCTGTCAACGACCCGCGGCTGCTGCGCCGCTATGAGCGTGCGCGCCGCACGGATGTAACCACCACCGATGCAGCCATGACGTTTTTACAGCAACTGTTTGCAAAACAAGGCAATTCTTGGCAAAAACTGCGCAATTGGGGCATGCAGGGCTTTGAGCTCAGCGGCAAAACAAAGCACTGGGCAGCCCGCCAAGCCATGGGTTTGTGAGCTTTCTTTAAAACCCGAACTTATTTCATTCCGCTGGGTCAGACGCTGACCTCCCCACCTACTGGATATCCATGAACCTACTGAAAACCTCCCTGTTGGCCTGCATTCTGCTGGCCGCGCACGCAGCCTGGCCCCAGGAAGCGGCTATCCGCAAAAATCTGGCCGAGCGTGTGCCGCAATTGCAGCCCATTGATGAGGTCAGCAAGACCCCAATAGACGGCCTGTTTGAAGTGCGGGTCAATGGCAGCGACATTTTTTATACCGATGCCCAAGGCAATTACCTGATCCAGGGCAACCTGATTGACACCAAACAACGGCGCAACCTGACTGAAGAGCGCTTGGACAAGCTCACCGCCATCAAATTTGACAGCCTGCCGTTCAAGGATGCCTTCACTATTGTGCGCGGCACGGGCAAGCGCAAGCTGGCGGTGTTTGAAGACCCCAACTGCGGTTATTGCAAACGTTTTGAGAAAGACCTGCAAAAGGTGAATAACGTGACAATCTACATGTTTCTGTACCCGATTCTGGGAGCGGATTCAGTGGACAAGTCCAAACACATTTGGTGCGCTAAAGACAAGGCCAAGTCCTGGCAAGACTGGATGGTGCGCGATGTACTGCCCAGCGCCGCCAGCTGCGACACCGCCACGCTGACGCGCAACGTGGAACTGGGCCGCAAGCACAAGATCACCGGCACCCCAACGCTGGTGTTTGCCGACGGCTCACGCGTACCAGGAGCGGTGGGTGCGGACCAAGTTGAAAAACGCTTGAACTAAGCCGCCTGATGCCTGCCCAACCGACCCCGATCTGCTACCAGATTCGCGCGCACAACCTGCACGCGCACCTGTACCAGGTTACCCTGACGGTTCCTCACCCTGCTGCCAACCAGGTGCTGAGCCTGCCAGCATGGATTCCGGGCAGCTACCTGGTACGCGAATTCGCCAAACACCTGCAGGGACTGCAAGCGCGCCAAGGCCAACGCGCACTCACCTTGACCCAGCTGGACAAATGCAGTTGGCAGGTCAACAGCAAGGCGGCGCAGCCACTGGCGTTGAGTTACCTGGTGTACGCGTTTGACAACTCGGTACGCACTGCCTGGCTGGACACGCAGCGTGGTTTTTTCAATGCCACCAGCCTGTGCTTGCGCGTGCATGGCCAAGAAGACACGCCACACCAACTGGACTTGAGCAGCTCAGATTTCCCAAAAGACTGGCAAGCCGCCACCGCGCTGCCTGCGCTGTGCGTCAACAAAAAAGGCTTTGGCAGCTACTTGGCCGCCAGCTATGACGAGCTGGTCGACTCGCCCGTGGAGCTGGGCGCGTTCTGGAGCGGCAGCTTTACGGCCTGCGGTGTACCGCACCGTTTCGTGGTGGCCGGTGCGCCGGACAGTTTTGACGGTGCACGCTTGCTGGCCGATGCGCAAGTGATTTGCACAACTGAAATCAACTTCTGGCATGGCCGCACTTGCGGTCGTAAAACCCGGCAGCAAGCACCACATGACCGTTATGTGTTCATGCTCAACGCCGTCGACAACAGCTACGGCGGGTTGGAACACCGCCACAGCACGGCGCTGATTTGCAAACGCGCTGACCTGCCACGCCACGGGCAAGCCCAGACATCGGCGGCCAGCGAGGGTTACACCACGCTGCTGGGGCTGATCAGCCACGAATACTTTCACACCTGGAACGTCAAGCGCCTGCGCCCGGCCGAGTTCTCGCGCTACAACTACGCGCAAGAGAATTACACCGAACTGCTGTGGTTCTTTGAAGGTTTCACCAGCTATTACGATGACCTGCTGCTGCGCCGCGCCGGGTTGATTGACACCGCCTGTTACCTGAGCTTGCTGGGGAAAACCATCAACGCCGTGTTGCAAACGCCAGGTCGGCAGGTACAGAGCGTGGCGCAAGCCAGTTTTGATGCCTGGGTCAAGTATTACCGTCCGGACGAGAACAGCGTCAATGCCACCGTCAGCTACTACACGCTGGGCGCACTGGTGGCGCTGTGCCTGGACTTGTCCCTGCGCCAAAGTGGCAAGGCGAGCCTGGACGACGTGATGTGCGGGCTATGGCGACGCTGCGCCGGTGGCCCGATGACGCAAGCCGATGTACTGGCCGTGGTGACCGACTTGTCCAACCCGGCGCTGGCCGATCAGCTCAAGCGCTGGGTGCACGGCACCGGTGACCTGCCGCTGAAGCCCCTGCTGCAGCGCCAGGGCATTGGATGGCAGCAAGACCCCGCGCCACTGGCTGACCAATTGGGCTTGCGCGTCACTGAAACAGGTGCAATTC
>JBGSRY010000190.1:0-1866 GCA_041737325.1 Rhodoferax sp.
TTGGGCCGTGTCGTCAATGAACGGGGTCAACTCGGCACTGACCCCGGCGGCGGCGTAGTTGGCGCGCAGGGCATCGATCTGTTTGCTGCCGCTTTGGTGCGTGACCTGTGGGCGGCATTCCAAGGGCAGCCGGGCCAGGGCTTGTGGCACGATGTCGTTGAGCGCTTTGGCCCCCAGACTGCCCCCGACGACCAGTAGCTTCAACGGCCCGGTGCGCCCGGCAAAGCGCACGCTGGGCTCTGCTTGCTGCAGGAAGGCGGCGCGCAGCGGGTTACCCACCCATTGGGCTTTTTTCAGCACCTTGGGAAAGGCGGTGAAGACCCGGTCGGCCACGCCAGCCAGTACCTTGTTGGCCAGGCCAGCGACTGAATTTTGTTCGTGCAAGATCAGCGGTTTGCCCAGCAACACAGCCATCATGCCGCCCGGAAAGCTGATGTAACCGCCCAGGCCAATCACCACGTCGGGGCGCACCCGGCGCACCACTTGCAGGCTTTGCCAAAACGCTTTGAGCAGGCGCAGCGGCAACAGCGCCAGGGTGACGATACCCTTGCCGCGCACGCCGCCAAAGTCAATCGCTTCAAAGGCAAAACCGGCCTTGGGCACGATCTGACTTTCCATGCTGGGTTGGCCCGGGCTGCCGGTGCCGCCAAACCAGTGCACGCGCCAGCCTTTGTCACGCAGCGCTTGCGCCAGCGCCAGGCCGGGAAAGATGTGTCCACCTGTGCCACCGGCCATGATCAGTACGGTGCGCTGTGGGCTCATACACGGCCTCCTTGCATCAAAGACCGGTTCTCTTGGTCAATGCGCAGCACCACGGCGATGGCAGCCAGGTTGACCAAAATGGCCGAGCCGCCGTAGCTCATCAGCGGCAGCGTCAAGCCCTTGGTGGGCAGCGCGCCCAGGTTCACGCCCATGTTGATGAAGGCCTGAAAACCCATCCACACCGCCACCCCTTGGGCCACCAGGCCGGCAAACACGCGCTCCAAGGCAATCGCCTGGCGGCCAATGTGCATCATGCGGCGCACCAGCCAGAAAAACAGGGCAATCACCAGCACCACACCCACCAGGCCAAATTCTTCACCAATCACAGCCAGCAAAAAGTCGGTATGGGCTTCGGGTAACCAGTTGAGTTTTTCGACACTGCCGCCCAGCCCGACACCAAAAATTTCGCCGCGCCCGATGGCGATCAGCGAATGCGTCAGCTGGTAGCCTTTGGCCAGGGCATTGGTTTCGCTCCACGGGTCCAGGTAGGCAAAAATGCGTTCACGCCGCCACGGGCTAGCGGCGATCATGGCGGCAAAGGCAGCGGTGAGCACAAAGGCAATCAGAAAGAACATGCGCGCGTTGACGCCGCCCAAAAACAGGATGCCCATGGCAATCACGGCAATCACCATGAAGGCCCCCATGTCGGGCTCGGCGAGCAGCAACATGCCGACCACAGCCAAGGCCACCGCCATGGGCGCCACGGCGGCAAAGAAGCGCTCTTTAACCTCCATCTTGCGCACCATGTAGTCGGCGGCATAGAGCAACACCGTGAGCTTGGCCAATTCAGACGGCTGGAAACTGATGATGCCCAGCGAGAACCAACGCCGGGCGCCGTTCACGCCCTTGCCAATGAAGGGCACCAAGACCAGCACCAACATCAGCAGCGCGATGGTGAAGAGCCAGGGCGCGAGGCGTTCCCAAGTCTTCATGGGAAACTGGAAAGTGACGAGCGCCCCGATCAAGCCAATGGCAATGAACAGGCCGTGTCTGAACGCGAAATGGGTCGCCGCGTAGTTGGCAAAACGCGGGTTATCGGGCAAGGCGATCGAAGCCGAGTACACCATCACCAGGCCCCACGCCAACAGGCTGAGCATCACCCAC
>JBGSRY010000249.1:0-9418 GCA_041737325.1 Rhodoferax sp.
CTTGGGCAAACCGCATTGGTGCAGTTTGAGTGTGGGGCCTACCACAATCACCGAACGACCCGAGTAATCGACCCGCTTGCCCAGCAAGTTCTGACGGAAGCGCCCGCCCTTGCCTTTGATCATGTCGGCCAAGGATTTGAGTGCGCGCTTGTTGGCACCGGTCATGGCTTTGCCACGACGGCCGTTGTCCAGCAGACTGTCTACCGCCTCTTGCAGCATGCGTTTTTCATTGCGGGCAATGATCTCGGGCGCTTTGAGTTCCAGCAGACGTCGCAGGCGGCTGTTGCGGTTGATGACACGGCGGTACAGGTCGTTCAGGTCAGATGTGGCAAAACGGCCACCGTCAAGTGGCACCAGAGGGCGCAGGTCTGGAGGCAACACCGGCAACACGTCCAACACCATCCACTCGGGCTTGATGCCTGATTTTTTGAACGCCTCAAGCAACTTCAAGCGCTTGGTGTTCTTTTTGATTTTCAGTTCGGAGCCGCTGGGGTCGTTGCGCAGCTTTTCGATTTCGCTGTCAATGTCGAGGTTTTGCAGCAAATCCTTGACACCTTCAGCGCCCATCTTGGCCTGGAATTCGTCGCCATATTCCTTGAACTTGGCATCGAAATCGTCTTCAGACATGATGCTGTATTTTTTCAGCGGTGTCATGCCGGGATCGGTCACCACATACGCTTCAAAATACAACACGCGCTCAATGTCGCGCAAGGTCATGTCCAGCACCAAGCCCAAACGGCTGGGCAGCGACTTCAAGAACCAGATGTGTGCGCAAGGTGCGGCCAAGTCAATGTGACCCATGCGTTCACGACGCACTTTGGTTTGCGTGACTTCAACGCCACATTTTTCGCAAATGACACCGCGGTGCTTCAGACGCTTGTATTTACCGCACAAACATTCATAGTCTTTGATGGGGCCAAAAATCTTGGCGCAAAAGAGACCATCACGCTCAGGTTTAAAAGTACGGTAGTTGATGGTTTCAGGTTTTTTGACTTCGCCAAAAGACCAGGAACGAATCTTCTCGGGGGAGGCCATGCCAATGGTGATGGCATCAAAGTGCTCGTCAGGCGTGAATTGCTTGAACAGGTCGAGTAATGATTTCATGACTTATTTCCTTTAATCAATTACGAGCGTTCCAGCTCGATGTCCAGGCCCAGAGAGCGAATTTCCTTGACCAACACGTTAAATGACTCCGGCATACCGGCTTCAATGGAGTGTTCACCTTTGACAATACTTTCATACACCTTGGTACGGCCTTGTACGTCGTCTGACTTCACAGTGAGCATTTCCTGCAAGGTATAGGAAGCGCCATAGGCTTCCAGCGCCCAAACTTCCATTTCACCGAAACGCTGACCACCAAACTGTGCTTTACCACCCAGCGGCTGTTGTGTCACCAAACTGTACGGCCCCGTGGAACGGGCGTGCATTTTGTCGTCGACCAAGTGGTGCAGCTTCAGGTAGTGCATGTACCCCACGGTGACAGGACGCTCAAAGCGATCCCCAGTGCGGCCGTCGTACAAATAGGCCTGTGTGCGCGTCGGGGTCAACCCCTTGGCTGCAGCAATCTCGGCCGGATAAGCCAATTGCAACATGGCACGAATTTCGTCTTCTGACGCACCGTCAAACACAGGCGTTGCGAACGGCATGCCTGAGGCAAGATTTGCAGACATGTCAAGCAACTGTGCATCACTGAGCTGGGACAAGTCTTCTTTGCGCCCAGTGGTGTTGTAAACCTGCTCGAGGAACGTGCGCAACTCGGCCACCCGGGACTCGGATTGCAGCATGTCACCAATGCGCTGACCAATGCCCTTGCCGGCCCAACCCAGGTGAACTTCAAGCACTTGACCGATGTTCATCCGGGACGGCACGCCCAGCGGGTTCAGCACGATGTCGCAAGGTGTGCCATCTGCCATGTGCGGCATGTCTTCCACCGGCAAAATCTTGGACACCACACCCTTGTTACCGTGACGACCGGCCATCTTGTCACCCGGTTGCAAGTGGCGTTTCACCGCCACGTACACCTTGACCATTTTCAAAACACCAGCAGGCAGATCATCGCCTTGCGTCAACTTTTTGCGTTTTTCTTCAAAAGCCAGGTCAAAGTTGTGCCGGGTTTGCTCCAGTGCATTCTTGATGCTTTCCATCTGCACAGAAATTTCTTCATCTGCGGGACGAATATCAAACCAGTGAAATTTCTCGACCGATGTCAGGTAGGCTTTGTCCAGCTTGGTTCCCTTGGACAACTTGTTGGGACCTCCATTGGCGGCTTTACCCACCAACAGTTTCTCGATCCGGTCAAAGGCATCTGCTTCCACGATCCGCAACTGGTCATTGAGATCAAGACGGAAACGTTTGAGCTCATCGTCAATAATCTGCTGCGCACGACGATCGCGAACAATGCCTTCGCGCGTAAAGACTTGCACGTCGATCACGGTTCCGTGCGAGCCTTGATCGACACGCAACGACGTGTCTTTCACGTCGCTGGCTTTTTCACCAAAGATGGCGCGCAGGAGTTTTTCTTCGGGTGTCAGCGTGGTTTCGCCTTTGGGCGTGACCTTGCCTACCAGCGTATCGCCAGGTTGCACCTCGGCGCCCACGTAAATGATGCCGGATTCGTCCAGACGATTGAGTTGCTGTTCACTCAGGTTCGGAATATCACGTGTGATTTCTTCAGCGCCCAACTTGGTGTCACGGGCCATCACCACCAGCTCTTCAATATGAATGGAGGTGTAACGGTCATCCGCAACCACTCGCTCGCTGATCAAAATCGAGTCTTCAAAGTTGTAGCCATTCCAGGTCATGAAGCCGATGAGCATGTTTTGACCCAGCGCCAGTTCACCCAGGTCAGTGGAGGCACCGTCGGCAATCACATCGCCCTTGGCCAGCACATCACCTTTTTTAACCACAGGGCGTTGGTGAATGTTGGTGTTCTGGTTGGAGCGCTGGTACTTGATCAGGTTGTAAATGTCCACACCCACTTCGCCCGCTTGGGCTTCTGAGTCGTTGACACGAACAACCACGCGGGTCGCATCCACGTAATCCACCACGCCGCCACGGGTTGCAACCACCACCGTGCCAGAGTCCACAGCAGCGACACGCTCAATGCCGGTGCCCACCATCGGTTTTTCAGGCCGCAGCACAGGCACAGCCTGACGTGACATGTTGGCACCCATCAAGGCGCGGTTGGCATCGTCGTGCTCAAGGAACGGTACCAGCGAAGCAGCCACCGACACAATCTGCGCCGGCGACACGTCCATGTACTGGATGCGATCTGCGCCAACCATCACGGTTTCACCCGCTTCACGGGCAGAAATCAGTTCACCCGTCAAACGACCATCTTTGTCAAGTGCCGCATTGGCCTGGGCAATCACGTACTTGCCTTCTTCAATGGCTGACAAATAGTCAATATCCATCGTGACCTTGCCGTCAACCACGCGACGGTACGGGGTTTCAATGAAGCCATACTCATTCAGGCGCGCATACAAGGCCATGGAGTTGATCAAACCAATGTTTGGACCTTCAGGCGTTTCAATCGGGCACACGCGGCCGTAATGGGTCACGTGCACGTCACGCACCTCGAAACCAGCACGTTCACGCGTCAAACCACCTGGGCCGAGCGCAGACACGCGACGCTTGTGCGTGATTTCAGACAGCGGGTTGGTCTGATCCATGAATTGCGACAGTTGCGATGCACCAAAAAATTCTTTCAACGCTGCAGAAATCGGCTTGCTGTTGATCAAGTCATGTGGCATCAGGGGTTCTTGCTCCGCCTGACCCAAACGCTCTTTCACGGCTTTTTCAATGCGTGCCAAACCCATGCGGTATTGGTTTTCGGCCAGCTCACCGACACAGCGCACACGGCGGTTGCCCAAGTGGTCGATATCGTCCACTTGACCATGGCCGTTGCGCAAATCCACCAACACCTTGACGACCGCCAAGATGTCTTCATTGGTCAGCACCATCAACCCAGTGGATTCCGGACGGCCCATCTTGGCGTTGAATTTCATGCGCCCCACACGTGACAAATCGTAGGTGTCCGGGTTGTAGAACAAACGCTGGAAAAGTGCCTGCACGGCATCTTCGGTCGGTGGTTCGCCCGGGCGCATCATGCGGTAAATGGCCACACGGGCTGCAAACTCGTCAACCGTTTCATCGGTACGCAAGGTTTGCGAGATATACGCGCCTTGATCGAGTTCATTGGTATAGATACAAGCCAAGTCCTGCACACCCGACGTGCGCAGTTTTTTCAGCAATACCTCGGTCAATTCTTCGTTCGCTTTGGCCAGGATTTCACCGGTTTCTGCATCCACCACATTGCGAGCCACAATGCGACCGATCATGAAGTCTTCGGGCACAGAGATATGGGTGGTGTTGGACTGTTCCAACTCGCGGGTGTGGCGTGCGGTCACACGCTTTTCTTTGGCCACGACCACCTTGCCACTCTTGTCGGTGATATCAAAACGTGCCACTTCACCACGCAGGCGTTCTGCCACAAACTCCATCTGCGCACCGCTGTCCATCAGACGGAAATTGTCATTGACGAAGAAGTTGGCAAGAATGGATTCATTGTTCAAGCCAATGGCTTTGAGCAGAATCGTCACCGGCATTTTGCGACGGCGGTCAACCCGGAAATACAGTATGTCTTTGGGATCAAATTCAAAGTCGAGCCATGAACCACGGTACGGGATGATGCGTGCCGAGAACAGCAGCTTGCCAGAGCTGTGGGTCTTGCCCTTGTCGTGCTCAAAAAATACCCCGGGCGAACGATGCAACTGACTCACAATCACGCGCTCAGTCCCGTTGATGACAAAAGAACCTTTGTCGGTCATCAAGGGGACTTCGCCCATGTAGACCTCTTGTTCCTTGACTTCTTTGACCACCTTGTTTTGTGTGGTTGAAGACTCACGGTCATAAATGATCAGCTGAACTTTGGCACGCACTGCCGAAGCATAGGTCAGGCCACGTGTCTGACATTCACGTACATCAAACGCAGGTTTGGCCAGGTTGTAGTCCAGGTACTTCATCTCGACGAAACCATTGTGCGAAACGATCGGGAACGCGGCATCAAATGCAGCTTGGAGCCCTTCGTTGGTACGTTTCTTGGGCGTAACTTCTGCTTGCAAGAACGCGGTATACGCGTCTTTTTGCATTTGCAGCAAATATGGGATTTCCAGCACGCTGTCGCGGATACCAAAATTTTTACGAATCCGCTTGCGTTCAGTGTATGTGTAAGCCATGAGATCTCCGGGCAACTAGAAGACTTTGTGGGGTCCTGGGCGACTTAAAATCTTGGTGATTGGCCACTACCAATCATTGGCGGACGGTCGCACATTGCATGCAACCCGAACCAAGGCATCTTCTTCTGTCGGGGTTAGAAGACACTGAAAAACATGCAAGCAACATGTTTTTCGGTGTACTCTCGAAAACACCAAGGGCTGGAGGCCTTTGACAGCACTCCAGCCCCAAGAAAGACTCAATTACTTGAGTTCGGCCTTGGCACCAGCTTCCACCAGCTTCTTCAAAGCGGCATCAGCGTCAGCCTTGGAAACGCCTTCCTTGACGTTCTTCGGAGCGCCATCGACCATGTCTTTGGCTTCTTTCAAGCCCAGACCGGTGATTTCGCGAACGGCCTTGATGACCGACACTTTTTGCGCACCAGCGTCCAGCAGAACCACGTTGAATTCTGTCTTTTCTTCAGCCACTGCAGCAGCAGCGCCGCCACCAGCAGCAGGAGCCGACATGGCTGCTGCGCTTACACCAAATTTCTCTTCGATGGCTTTCACCAGGTCGTTGAGTTCCATGACCGTCATGCTGTCCAGCGCGGTCAAAAATGCGTCTTTATCGAATGCCATTTTGATTTCCTACAGTTGGTTGGGGACAGAGCTTCGCTAAGCTCAGGTCAGTCCCACAAGTTTTCACATTGATTACTTCAAACAGGCGGCAATTAAGCTGCAACTGCCTCTGCGGGGGCAGCTTCTGCTGCACCAGCGCCTTTTTTCTCCGCAATCGCGGCCAGCACACGTGCTGTACGTGAAATTGGGGATTGCATCAAGCCCAGCAACTGAGCCAACAACACTTCCTTAGACGGAATGCTTGCCAGTTGTTTAACGCCATTGATATCCAGAACTTTGCCTGCAAATGCACCACCGCGAATCACCAACTTGTCGTTGGTTTTTGCGAAGTCAGCCACCACTTTTGCGGCAGCCACTGCATCTTCAGAAAAGCCATAGATCAGCGGACCGGTCATCTGGTCAGACACCACCTCAAAGCCTGTACCGGCCACAGCACGACGAGCCAAGGTGTTTTTCAACACACTCAGACTGACACCGTTGCTGCGCGCAGCAGAGCGCAATTTGGTCATGTCAGCGACCGTGATACCACGGTATTCCGCCATCACGAGCGTTTGAGCTTTAGCGGCGAGGCCAGTCACATCACTGATGACCGCTTCTTTCTCACTGCGATTTAAACTCAAGGTCTACTCCTTCAAAATGTGCCTATTGCAGTGTTTGTCACACCGCGTAAAGCACGCCACATTTCAGCGACCAACTGTTTCGGAACTTTTCAATTCTTTGGCAGCGGGATCGCCATCTGCGTTGGCTGTCATCGATTAAGTGCGCAAAGCAAGCTTCTTGCACGCCAACGGTCTTGGATGGCCTGCCTGTCAAGTTGTGCCAGACAGCCCACCACGTCAGGCAGCCTTTTCAGGCCGCCAGATTCTTCACATGCATCACGTCTTATACCGTGATGGTTTGCAAATCAACACGAACACCGACACCCATGGTGCTGGAAATAGCCACCTTGCGCAGGTACAAACCCTTGCTGGTTGCAGGTTTGGCTTTTGCCAAAGCATCCACCAACGCAGCCAAGTTACCTTGCAACTTGTCGGTATCGAATGAACGACGACCAATGGTCGAGTGAACAATGCCTGCCTTGTCGACACGGAACTGCACCTGACCTGCTTTGGCATTGCGCACTGCACCAGCCACATCAGGTGTCACCGTACCCACTTTGGGGTTAGGCATCAGACCACGTGGGCCCAAAATTTGACCCAAGGTACCCACAACACGCATCGCATCAGGGGCGGCAATCACCACGTCAAACGGCATGTTGCCTGCTTTCACCATGGCCGCCAAATCGTCCATGCCGACGATGTCTGCGCCTGCGGCCTTGGCTTCTTCTGCCTTGGCACCTTGTGCAAACACGGCCACACGCTTGGTCTTACCTGTGCCGTTAG
This sequence comes from Rhodoferax sp., assembly GCA_041737325.1. Lineage (GTDB taxonomy): Bacteria > Pseudomonadota > Gammaproteobacteria > Burkholderiales > Burkholderiaceae_C > Rhodoferax. Next base: position 7,235 of record JBGSRY010000249.1, read on the forward strand.
GCAACACGACCGCACCACGAACCACCTGGTCGGATTTCTTGGCATCAATACCGAGCTGAACAGCCACATCAATGGATTCATCAAACTTGGCGTTGGCAAATTCCTTCACCAAACCCAAAGCGTCTGAAATTGCATACAGCTTGCTGTTGTCAACCTTGCCCTGCTGGGCCTTTTGTTTTTTGGTTAAGTGCGCCATTTAGACACCCTCCACGTTCACGCCCATCGAGCGGGCTGAGCCAGCGATGGTACGAACAGCAGCATCCATGTCTGCAGCTGTCAAGTCTTTCATCTTGGTCTTGGCAATTTCTTCAAGTTGCGCGCGCGTGATCTTGCCAACTTTGGTCTTCAACGCATTGGCAGAACCCTTGTCAAGCTTGACGGCTTTTTTAATCAGCACAGACGATGGTGGCGACTTGATGACAAAAGTAAAACTTTTGTCGGCAAACGCCGTGATCACCACCGGCAGGGGCAATCCTGGCTCGACACCTTGAGTCTGCGCATTAAATGCTTTGCAGAATTCCATGATATTCAAACCACGTTGACCCAATGCCGGGCCGATGGGTGGGGATGGATTGGCTTTACCAGCTGGCACTTGCAGCTTGACAAAACCGACGATTTTTTTCGCCATGTTGAACTCCTAGCGGGTCTTAACGCTTTAGTTTGCACGCTGCAAACTTAAGGCTCCCCGATGTTGACGACTCACTTCACTTATTTGCACCGAGTCGAAAAGTGCAAAAACTTTATGTCTTTTCGACTTGAGAGAACTCAAGCTCTACCGGTGTCGAACGACCAAAAATGGTAACCGCAACGCGTACTTTGTTTTTCTCGTAATTGACTTCTTCAACCGAGCCATTGAAGTCAGCAAAAGGACCTTCTTTGACACGCACCATTTCACCCACCACAAATTCAACTTTGTGGCGCGGTTTTTCAGTGCCCTCTTGCATTTGACTGACGATCTTGGAGACTTCCGCCTCAGAAATGGGGGAAGGCCGCGTTTTGCCCCCCCCCACAAAACCGGTCACTTTGTTGGTGTGCTTGACCAAATGCCAAGTGTCATCGTCCATGACCATTTCAACAAACACATACCCAGGAAAGAACTTGCGCTCGGTGGTTTTCTTTTGACCATTCTTGATTTCAACCACTTCTTCCATGGGAACCAAGGTACGACCAAACTTCGACTGCATACCGGCACGATTGATACGCTCAATGATGTTTCGCTCAGCCGCTTTCTCCATGCCTGAGTAAGCATGAACCACATACCAACGCAAATCCGGATTAACAGGTGGCACAGCCAGCGTTTCAGCCGCAGTAAGGACACCTTCCAGGGAGGATTCCACAGCATCAATCATTATTTTTTCCACCCCAGAATCAAATCATAAAAAACATATTCGAGCGTTTTATCTGTTAACCACAGGAAAAGCGCCATGATCAACACAAACCCAAACACATATACCGTCATCTGGATCGCCTCTTTACGCGCTGGCCAGACCACTTTTTTGACTTCTTTCGTCGAATCAGCACCAAATGCCACCAAGGCTTTACCTGACTCAGACAGCAAAAAAACCACCACCGCCACAGCCAACCCAGCCAACAAACCCAACCACTGCAACAACGGGCCTTTAGCGCTTAATGCGTAATACGCAGCCAAAGAAACAACGACCATGGCCGCAGCAGCCGCCAGTTTGGCCTTGTCTGCAGTTGTGTTGACGGTTTGTACTTGTGTGGTGGCCATTATTGACTTGACTTGCGTCTTAAATTACTCATGAAAAACCGCGTCCATCAGACGCACAAGCCCGCTATTTGCATAGCGGGCTTTTTGATACCACCAAAACCTAGGTGGCAGGGGCAGTAGGAATCGAACCTACAACCTTCGGTTTTGGAGACCGACGCTCTGCCAATTGAGCTATGCCCCTTTGCAAACTCTAAATTTACGCAATCACCTTAGCCACCACACCCGCACCCACGGTACGGCCACCTTCGCGGATAGCGAAGCGCAGGCCTTCTTCCATGGCGATGGGGGCAATCAGCTTGACAGTGATGGAGACGTTGTCACCCGGCATCACCATTTCTTTGCCTTCAGGCAACTCGATCGCACCGGTCACGTCCGTGGTACGGAAGTAGAACTGGGGACGGTAGTTGTTGAAGAAGGGGGTGTGACGACCGCCTTCGTCTTTGCTCAAGACG
>JBGSRY010000251.1:0-2065 GCA_041737325.1 Rhodoferax sp.
GGCGAGCGACGGTTGTAGGTCAACTCGACACTTAGCGTCGCGGGATGCTCCGTCATGGCGTGAATGGCATTGGTGCACAAGTTCAAAAGGGCTTGCTCCACCTGAGTGGCATCGGCCAAAACCGGTGGGGTGTTTTCAGCAATGCTGGCGTGTAGCGTGACATGGGGTGGCAGGGTGACTTTGACCAGACGCAGGGTTTCATGCACGACATCGGCCAGTTGCAGTGGGACGCGGTGGGGTGGTTCGTTGCGGCTGAACGTCAAAATTTGCCGTACCAGGTCACGGGCACGCCGACCAGCCTTGTCGATTTCGATCAGACTGGTAGCGACAGTACCTTCGGGCTGAACATCAAGTTTGGCCAGTTCAACATTGCCCAAAATAGCACTGATGATGTTATTGAAGTCATGCGCAATGCCACCTGCCATGGTGCCAATGGCTTGCATTTTTTGTGATTCGCGCAGCTGAGATTCGAGCGCCGTGCGGTGTGCTTCCATTTTTTTGCGTGCAGTCAGGTCATGCACAAAAAAAGTCATGATGTCACCATCCGCATGTTTTTCAAATGACAGACTCACCTCCAGTGGCAATCTTTCACCGCGACTGGTCAAACCTGTCATTTCACCCAGTTGTGCATGGCTGGTAATGTCACGGTAAGACAAGGCTTGCTGGGCATCGGGTAAAAAATCGATCAATTTACGGCCCAGTGCCTGGTCTTTGGGACATTGGAAAAGGGTTGCCGCTGTGGGATTAAAAACGATGATGGATTGTGTTTTGTCGACGCACAAAATTGCATCCAGTGACGCATCAATGATCGCCGCCAACCGGGTCTGGCTTTGGAGTAATTGTTCATTGCGCTCTTGCAACGCCTGGCTGCTGCGTTGCAAGGCTTGGCGCTGCGCCAGTAAAGGGCCTTGATCAATCACGGCACAAATGAAGCTTGGGGTTTCAGCCTGGTTGTCGTCAATTTTCGAAACATGCAGGTCGCCGGTAAAAAAACCGTTGGAACCACCTAAAAATTCGAGTTCATCAAGCTCGTAAGTGCCTTGCTCCTGTGCCAGTAAAAAACCCACTTGCAGACGATCCAGACAGTCGGGACTAACCAGAGGAGAAAGGTACGTGAGCGTGGGGTCGCTCTCGCGCGGGCGAAACAAATCCAGCGCGCGGCCATTGGTCTCCAGAATCAAGCCAGATTTTTCGACCACCATCAGTGCCAGTGGCACGTTGGAAAACAAAGTAACAAAGCGCTCGGATGCCCCTTCAGCTGCGGCTTGACTAAAGCGCAAGGCTTTGTTTTGAACCTCAAGCTCAGTTTGGTACTGGCGCAAATCATCCACCAGCCTGGCGGTGGAAAATTTTTCAGGTAAGCCTGGCTTTTTGCGGCCAGGGCCACCCAGCCGCTGGGGTGGGGGCTCGGACTTGGTACGACTGTGTTTGCGCCGCAATGGCTTCATGCCGTCCCCAGGTGGGCGAACAACCGGATCAACGTGTGGCGTTTTTAAGCTTGCCTCGTACCGGCACCACCGTGACGACAGTGGGGCGCACTGCATCGGCCGAAACTGGTTTGGGTGGTGCTGTGTCTTTTTTTGGTTTTTTAACCATTTTGTTGTTTTGTTGACCTTTGGCCATGCTGTTCTCCAGGTGGTTAGTAGATGTGATTCAGATTTGAATGATCCATTATCGACTTGTCAATGCGTTTGCCGATCACGCAGACGGTTGACTTCTTGTGCTGTGATGGCTCGGGCTTGATTGCCCCATGCGTGACGTACAAAGGTCAACACCTGGGCAATGTCGGAGTCTGCCAATTGCAAGACGAAGGGTGGCATGCCAAAAGGCGCTGCGTTTGAGGTGGTCACCGGTGCAAAGCCGCCATGCAGCACACTTTGGATCAGGTTGCTGCTGTCTGACAATTGCACCGCGCGGTTGCCAGCCAGTGCGGGGTAAGCCTGGGCGACACCTTGGCCTTTGTCGCCGTGGCAACTGGCGCAATGGGTGATGTAAAGCTTTTGGCCTTCGTTTTGATGGGCCAACGGTGTTGCCTCGTTGACCTTGACGGGGCGTGCAGACCCAG
>JBGSRY010000258.1:0-1551 GCA_041737325.1 Rhodoferax sp.
GCACATGATCCGCCTGGTGAAAGACCTGACGGCAGCCGGCAAAATCGTCGGCCAACAAACCCGTGAACAAGACCTGCGCAGTTTTCTGGGCACCTTCAACTTTGGTGGCGACATGGTCAAGCAAGCCGTGGGCAGCATGAGCCGCGGCGAAAAAGCCCGGCTGGTGCTGTGCATGATCGTCTGGCAGCGGCCCAACCTGCTGCTGCTGGACGAGCCCACCAACCACCTCGATTTGGCCACACGCGAGGCTTTGGCCATGGCACTGAATGAGTTTGAAGGCACCGTGATGCTGGTCAGCCACGACCGTGCCTTGCTGCGATCGGTGTGCGATGAATTCTGGATGGTGTCGCGCGGCGGTGTTGAACCCTTTGACGGCGACCTGGACGACTACCAACGCTACTTGTTGGACGAAGCCAAACGCCAGCGTGAAGCCATCCGCGAGGCCAGCAACGCCGCCGCCAAAGCCGAACGCAAGGCGCAGGCCGATGCCACCGCTGCTGCTGCCAAAGTCAAGGCAAAACCTGCCCCCACCGGCTCACTCAAACGCAAGTTACAAGACCTTGAAGCCCGTATGGCCACGCTGCAAACCGAAGGCGCTGACCTGGAGCGCCACTTGTGCCAGTCCCCGCCGCCAGCCGACTTTGCCAGCCAAGGCAAGCGCCTCAAGGCGGTGAACGAGGAACTGCAGGGGCTGGAAGAGCAGTGGCTTCAAGTGTCTACTGAAATAGAAGCAGCGTAAGGTCGCCAGAGCGTCTGTGGCTCTTGTGGCTTGTAGGGTCGACTTCAGTCGACTTCAGTCGACCATGGCGGACTGAAGTCCGCCCTACAGAGAATACACATCCCACATACCGCAACGTCGCACCACGCCCCCCTTGCACCAGTCTTTTCAAGGCCATCTCATTACAATCCCGGCAACAACTTAGGGTGGGAAAAGATGATCTTCGTAACAGGCGGTGCGGGCTTTATTGGTGCTAACTTTGTTCTGGACTGGTTGGCGCAAAGTGACGAACCGGTGGTCACGCTGGACAAGCTCACCTACGCCGGCAATGTGGAAAACCTGCAAAGCCTGGTGGGTGATAGCCACCACACCCTGGTGCAAGGCGACATTGGCGACCGGGCGCTGGTGGCACAACTCTTGGCCACACACCAGCCGCGTGCAGTGGTCAACTTTGCCGCCGAGAGCCATGTAGACCGATCCATCCACGGCCCGGGCGAATTCATCCAGACCAACATCGTCGGCACTTTTAACCTGTTAGAAGCCGTTCGCGGCTATTGGCAAGGGCTGGCAGCTTCTGAAAAAGAAGCATTCAGGTTTTTGCACGTGTCCACCGACGAGGTCTATGGCAGCCTGGGCAAAGATGATGCGGCCTTCACCGAGCACCACCACATCGAGCCCAACAGCCCGTACAGCGCCAGCAAGGCCGCCAGCGACCACCTGGTGCGCGCCTGGCACCACACCTACGGCCTGCCGGTGCTGACCACCAACTGCAGCAACAACTACGGCCCCTACCACTTTCCTGAAAAACTCATTCCGCTCTTGATCGTCAATTC
>JBGSRY010000285.1:0-6711 GCA_041737325.1 Rhodoferax sp.
TGATGCCGACGCAAAGCTATTGCTCTGTAGAACGACTGCGCGCCAGCATTGGAACTAGGCCAGCTTGTTGACGCATAGTTCTAAAGAACTAGGGCGCTGTTTTTTGCTGATTGGGGCTTGCAGCATTTAAAGATGCATTTAGAATGCTTCTTTAAATTAACTCACCCAGAAAGCACCTCATGACAAGCTGCGCACATCAACATGTCACCTCTGAAGCCATTTATCCGTTTGATGCACGCGGCGTTGCCAAACGCTTTCGTCATGCAGCCATCTTTGGCGCGTTGGATGCCCTTGGGGCGGGTGAAACCATGCGGTTTTGCAATGACCACGATCCACTGCCCTTGCTGCATCAGTTGACCGAGCGCTATGGCGAGTCGGTGTCGATCCAGTACGTGCAGCGCGAACCCGGTGCAATCGTGATCGACTTTGTTTGTCAATAAGCGCACCCAACCCAATAGCCAACCTGATTGATCAAGGAGTTTTATTCAATGAACCAAGTCAAAGCCACAGGCTTTACCAAGCAGATGGCCCGCAACATGTTCTACGGCGGGTCACTGTTCTTTATTCTTGTTTTTGTTGCGCTGATTTTTGACAGCGAACGCAAGATACCTATCCGCTCCAACGCCGAGGCCATCACACCGCAGGTGGTGCGGGGCAAACATTTGTGGGAAACCCGTAACTGCATCGGCTGCCATACGCTTCTCGGTGAAGGCGCTTATTACGCGCCCGAGCTGGGCAATGTGTACAAGCGTCGCGGGCCGGACTTCATCAAGGCCTGGATCGCCTCGCAGCCAACCAACATTCCGGGGCGACGCCAGATGCCGCAGTTCAACTTTACTGAGGATCAGCTCAACGACCTGGTTGAATTCCTGAAGTGGACGAGCGAAGTCAATACCGAAAACTGGCCGCCCAACATCGAAGGCTGAACCTGCCCATCCCTATCGAGGAATCCACTATGCAAGCATTCACACTCAAATACAAATCCCAAGGGGTGGCGAAGTATTACTTCATCGCTGCCTTGGCACTCTTTACCGCCCAAATCATCTTCGGCCTGACGCTTGGACTGCAATACGTCATTGGCGATTTGGCGTTTCCCTACATCCCGTTCAACCAGGCACGCATGGTGCACACCAACCTGCTGATCGTCTGGCTGCTGTTTGGATTTATGGGTTCAGCCTATTACCTGGTGCCCGAAGAGTCCGAGACCGAGCTCTACAGCCCCAAGCTGGCGCTGGTGTTGTTCTGGGTGTTTCTGGTAGCGGGTGCACTCACTATCGTCGGTTACCTGGCTGTGCCCTATGCCAAGCTGGCCGAACTCACCGGCAACGAGCTGCTGGCCACCATGGGACGTGAATTTCTGGAGCAACCCCTACCAACCAAGGTCGGTATTGTGGTGGTGGCGTTGGGCTTTTTGTTCAACATCAGCATGACCATTCTTAAAGGCCGAAAGACCAGCATCTCCTTGGTGCTGCTGATGGGTCTGTGGGGTCTGGCGCTGATGTTCCTGTTCAGCTTTGTCAACCCGGACAACCTGGTGCGCGACAAAATGTACTGGTGGTTTGTGGTGCACCTGTGGGTGGAAGGCGTGTGGGAACTGATTTTGGGCGCACTGCTGGCGTTTGTGCTGATCAAAACCACGGGTGTAGACCGTGAGGTGATTGACAAGTGGCTCTACGTGATCATTGCCATGGCGCTGATCACCGGCATTTTGGGCACCGGCCACCACTTCTTCTTTATCGGCATGCCAGGCTACTGGCTGTGGGTGGGCAGCATCTTCTCTGCCATGGAGCCCATTCCCTTCTTCATGATGACGGTGTTTGCCTTCAACATGGTGCAACGCCGCCGCCGTGACCACGCCAACCAGGCCGCGCTGCTGTGGGCAGTGGGCTGCTCGGTGGTGGGCTTTTTGGGCGCAGGCTTGTGGGGCTTCATGCACACCCTGGCCCCCATCAACTACTACACCCACGGCACGCAAATCACTGCAGCGCACGGTCACCTGGCGTTTTACGGTGCTTACGTGCTGGTGGTGATCGCCATGATCAGCTACGCCATGCCGACGCTGCGCGGACGTGAGGCCAACAACCGCCGGGCGCAAGCCTTCGAGATGTGGTCGTTCTGGATCATGACCATCAGCATGGGGTTGATGGTGCTGGCCTTGACTGGTGCCGGCATTTTGCAGGTGTGGCTGCAACGCATGCCCACAGAAGGTGCCATGCCCTTCATGGCCACGCAAGACCAGCTGCGCTTTTTCTATTGGCTGCGGGTGGCCGGTGGCACCACGTTCCTGCTCGGCTTGCTGACGTACCTGTACAGCTTTTTTGCCGCACCAGGTGCGAATGAAGACGAGGTGCAAGTGCCCAAGGGCATGATGCATCGCCGTGTCAAGGCAGCTTGAGCCAGAGCATGACCAGCCTGCCTTTTTATGCCGAGCAAGCAGGGGAATGCACCCTGTTTGAGCACGCCTGGCGCAAGCAATTGCCGTTGCTCATCAAAGGGCCAACCGGCTGCGGCAAAACCCGTTTTGTGGAACACATGGCGGCGCGCCTGCAGCGTCCGCTGGTCACCGTGTCATGCCACGATGACCTGAGCGCGGCTGATTTGGTCGGACGGTTTTTGATTGGCAACGGCAGCACGCAATGGTCAGACGGCCCCTTGGCACGCGCCGTGCGCCTGGGTGCCATTTGCTACCTGGACGAGGTGGTGGAGGCGCGCAAGGACACCACGGTGGTGCTGCACCCGCTGGCCGACGACCGGCGCATTCTGCCGATTGAGCGCACCGGCGAAGAGCTGGCCGCGCCGCCTGAATTCATGCTGGTGATTTCCTACAACCCGGGTTACCAGAATTTGCTCAAAGGCTTGAAGCCCAGCACGCGCCAGCGCTTTGTCAGCCTGAGCATGAATTACCCCAGCCCACAGGTTGAGGTGGGCATTGTGCAAAACGAGTCTGGGGTGTCAGAGGCGCAGGCGAAACAGTTGGTGCAGTTGGCCAAAGCCTTGCGTTCACTGACCGAGCACGACCTGGAAGAAACCGCCAGCACCCGATTGCTGGTGTCAGCGGGGCGGCTGATGGCCGCCGATTTGCCACTGCAGACGGCTTGTCAAGCCGCCATCATTGATGCGCTCACCGATGACCTGGCCACCGCCCAAGCCTTGCGTGAGGTGGTGCGCGCGCTGTTTGGTGATGCAGCCTAAGTCAACCGCCACTGCATCCCTGGCCAATGCGGTGTTGCGCCAGGGTAGCTCCAGAAAACTTGCTCCCGCACGTTTGCAGCAGTGGCGCTTGGTCACGCAACTGGGGTTTTTTGCCCTGTTTGTGCTGGCCCCGGCGCTGAACCTGTTGCGTTTTGATTTGAACCAAACCCAGCTTTGGTTTTTGGGACAACGCTGGTCGCTGGGCATTGATGCCCTGCGCCATGGCGACATCGATGCCACGACCGCCGCCATTCAACTCGTTTGGCGAGCCTTTGTGCCTGCCGTGTTGGTGGTTACTGTGTTCTTGGGTGTGGCGTACCGCTATGGTCGGTTGTATTGCGGTTGGTTGTGCCCGCACTTTTCAATGGTGGAACTGCTCAATGGGCTGCTGCACCGTGCCTGCGGTAAATTGAGCGTTTGGAACAAAAGCCCCACGGCGCGTGCCGGAGCAGCGCCGGATGCGCGCTGGTGGCCACTGTTTGGCTTGAGCTGCGCCCTGATGGGTTTTGTCTGGGCCATCACGTTGCTCACTTACTTGTTGCCGCCGTCCGAAATCTGGGGTAATTTGCTGCATGGCACGCTGACCCTCAACCAGACCCGGTTCTTGCTGATTGCCAGCACCGTCTTTACGCTGGAATTTGCTTTTGCCCGCCATTTGTTTTGCCGCTTTGGCTGTGCTGTGGGCTTGTTCCAGAGCCTGGCCTGGATGGCCAACCCACAAGGCATGGTGGTGGCCTTTGCCCGCGAACGTGCGCGCGAATGCAAAACCTGCGACGCACCGCGCGGCTCGGCGTGTGACAACGCCTGCCCGATGCGGCTGAACCCGCGCAACATCAAACGCATGATGTTTTCGTGCGTGCAATGCGGCCAGTGCCTGACGGCGTGCGATGCCACCCAGCAAGCGCAGCAACGCGCCCCGTCGCTGGAGTGGCAGGTGGGGGTGGACGCACTGCGTGAAACCCTGCGCCAGCGCCAGCGTGAACAAGCCGGGCCACGCTGATGGAAGAGCGGGTTGGACACTGGTGGCATAACGCTATTACTTCAATAGCTGACAACGCATATTCTTCAAGGGCTGTAAGCTTAAAAGATATGCAAAAGTCGATTGGCATCCTGTTTCGTGCGGCAGGCGGTGCATCGGCGCTGCGCATTGCACCGGCCAGTGCGCAAGCGGTGGGCGGGCAGCGCCATTGGTTGCAGCAACTCGCCGGCAGCGGTCGGCGTGCCGACTGCGCCCAACTGGAGCCAGACGTGCTGGCACTGCCGGGCACTCTGGCCGTGTTTGACGACGTCCAACTCAACCGCGACTTGTACCTGTGGCTGGCGCTGTTGTCGGCGAGTTTCCAGCCCAGCGGCCACTGGATCAGGGACAACCTGCACGCGACCCAGGCAGCACTGGCACATTTTCCGGGCTTTGCCGCAAGGTACCAGGCGCTGCTGCAGGCGCACCTGGCGCAGCGCCCGAACCTGAACCGGCTTGGCGGAGCAGCCGCGCGGGCCGAATCTGCCGTTCAGTCCACTTTGCGCGCTGTGGTCATGCCGGGTCCCCAAAAGCATGAAGCACATTGTGTACGTCAGGCCAGCAAGGAAACCCGTAGGGCGGACTCCAGTCCGCCATGCTCGACTGAAGTCGACCCTACACCAGACCCTGTGGAAGACGCATCGCGGTATCAACCTCAGGATGTGGCAGCCGTGTGGTTGTGGCTGAGCGCCACGGCCACCAGCGCGGCACATCGCCCGGGCAGTCAGAAAGCCGCAGAGGCCAGCCAGCAACCCGCCGCGCACCAGGACGCGCAACGCAGACGCACCCAAGCCACCGCGCATGAACAAAGCCGCAATGCGATGGTGTTGCCGTTCCGTGCTGAAGCGCTGATGTCGTGGAGCGAGATGGTGCACGTCAACCGCAGTAGCGACGATGAGCCTGACGGCAACGCCCTGAACGCGGCCAACGACATGGACAAACTGTCGGTAGCCCCAGATGGGCAAACTTTGGCTTCGCGGGTCAAATTCGACCTGGATTTGCCCAGCAACAGTGCCGATGACACCCCCGTTGGCCCGGGCATCGCGCTGCCGGAGTGGGACTATCGGCTTGGGGTGCTGGTGCCCGACCATTGCCGGGTGCAGGTGATGCAGGCACAGCATTGCGCGCCGTTCAAACCGTTAGCCACGCTGCGTGTCACGGCCCGACAACTGCGCCGCCGTCTGGAAGTGGTGCGCGATGCGCCGCGCGCTTTGCATGGGCAGGACAGCGGTGATGACCTGGACCTGGATGCCTGGGTGCGCTTTCAGGCCGACCATTCACATGCCCGCACGCTGTGCAGCGACACGCCGCCCATCTACACCCGCCGCGCCCGGCTGGAGCGCAGTCTGGCCACACTGCTGCTGGCCGACTTGTCGCTGTCCACCGATGCCTACGCCACGCCGCAAGCACGCGTCATTGATGTGATCCGCGACGCACTGTTTGTGTTTGGCGAAGCGCTGCAGGCCGCGGGTGACCCGTTTGCCATTTGGGGCTTCAGCTCGGTGCGCCGCGGGCATGTGCGCATGCAGCACCTGAAAACCTTTGAAGAGCCCTGGTCTGCGCAAACTCAGGCGCGGGTGGGTGCTATCAAGCCGGGCTACTACACCCGCATGGGGGCGGCCATTCGCCACGCCACGTTGCAGTTGGCACAGCGCCCGGAGCGCAAACGCCTGCTGATGCTGCTCACCGACGGCAAACCCAATGACCTGGATGTGTACGAAGGTCGCTACGGGCTGGAGGACACAAGCCAGGCGGTGCGTGAGGCGCACGCCGCCGGGTTGATCCCCTTTTGTGTCAGCATTGACGAGCAAGCCCATGACTACCTGCCCATGCTGTTTGGTCAGAACGGCTATGCCACGGTGCGCCAGCCGCACGAGCTGGTCAAACAACTCACGCAAGCCTGGGCTATTTTGTCAAGGTGGTGAGGCCCTTGCGCTGCTGGTCGGCAAGCCGCTGCGCGTTGATGGGAGTCATGGGTGTTGCGGGGCGGGTGTTGATGCTTTGTCAGAACCAGATGACACCGGGTTGGGCGCTGTCAGCCGTTCGCTCCACTCCAGCCAGTCGTCTCCAAACAACTCGCTCGGGTGCGCTGCGCGCTCGTTGGAACAAGCCATCGCATCGGTTGCACAAAATTGCTCACAACCCCAGCAAACGCGTTCAGGATGGGCCGGATGGATAGGGAACTTCTTGGCCATGATTTCATGGGGTAACTCAGCGTGGAACCTCCACGGCGCGTGCTACCCAAATTTTTGGATTTAAAACAAGAATTTTAAATAAAACAGGTAATCCCCCGGCTTTGCCGGGGAGACAGTAGGAGTTTGACTTTTACGGGGGTATTGATGTCCATCGTAGAAACTTTTAATGTAAACGGCCAGCGAAGTCATCTTGCGCAGAGCGGCAATTCTTAGGAGCATGGTGTCCACTTCAACCAAGGTGGACACATGGACACTCCAAGAATTCAACTGCCGCAGCCCGGACGTCGGCGCGGGCGCTACAGCGAG
>JBGSRY010000320.1:0-1996 GCA_041737325.1 Rhodoferax sp.
TCCGCGCCCAGCGCCCACGGCAGGCTGGGCGCAGCGGCAACCACATCCGTGGGCAACAGGGCTTGCAGGCGTGCGTCCCAGCCCAGCGCGGTCACGCCATGCTGAGCCAACAAAGTCAAATCCAGACAGGCATGACCACGGCCGTATTGGTGGCTGGCCAACGCCGCCAGCAGCGCGTGGCGTGGGTCAGCGCTGGGTTGTGCTGCGTTGAGGAAGCGGACAAAGGCAAGGTCGAGGGCGGTCAACGGGACAGCAGCAGCGGAACCATCGGGCAATGTGGCGGGTGCGGCAGCCAGTGCCAGCGGGTTGAGCAACATGTGAGATGGCACGGCGGTCATGGCAAGTCGGGCTCGGTAGGGGGGTGTGACAGAGCCGCATCCAGGGTCTGAATCAGCGCCGGTGGGGGAGTAAGCGCCAGCAGGCCGCAGCCGGGTTGATCAACGCCACGCACAAACCAGTACAGCGCCCCGCCCAGGTGCTGGGCCATGTCATACCCCGGCAGGCGGCTTTTCAGCAGGCGGTGCAGTGCCAGCAGGTACAACACGGCCTGCACGTCGTAGCGGTGTGTCAGCATGGCGGCTTGCAAGGTGGCGGGCGCATAGTCGGGCAGGCGGTTGGATTTGTAGTCCAGCACGTGATAACGCCCGCCCCACTCAAAGACCAAATCCATGAAACCGGTGAGCAGGCCTTCAAGCCTGCGCGGCTGCAACGCGGCGCGGGGCATGGCGGGCCACACCGCCTGGCCGATGCGCTGATCCAGCCAGGCACTGTCCAGGTGCTGCACCGGCAGGGTAAAGGCCATTTCCGGCCACGCTTTGCCGCCATCAAGCAGTCCTAAAGAAATAGCGTCTTGCCCTTTATCCATAAGGGCTAGAGGCCAATTTGTCTTGATAATTTGCGGTATCCAGCGGGCCAGCAGGTCTTGCTGCTCAGGGGGCAACGCCACGCGCTGTGCGGCACGCGACAGTTGGGCCGCCCAGGCACTGCACACGCTGGCAGCCAACGCATCAGGCCGGTCTGCGGCTGGGGCCACCGGCCAGCCGTGTTCGGCCTGCCACTGCAACAGGTCATGCAGCAACGTGCCGTAGCGTGCCCCAGCCGGAAAGGCATTGAAGGTAAGTTCTGGCGCAAGCAAGCCACCGACCGCATCGGTGGCTTCGGGCGGCAGTAGCGGCACGTCCTGGTTGTCGAGCTGGGCATCGGCAACCCGGTCGTCACGAGGGCTGGCCAGGGCAGTGGCCGCATCCAGGTCACGGGTCAGGGCGCTGAAGCTGGCGCTCCACCACTGTCGCTGCAGCACGCGCTGGGCCACCCGTGCACCTTGCAACGCCTTGGGGGCGCTGGCTGGGGTAAAGACCAGGTCATTGGCTGGCGGGGCGGTTTGCACGGCAATGTCGGCACACGCCCACGTGGCCAGACGCTGCCCCAGGTCGCCCGGGGTGCTGCGCCCGAGCAGTTTGGACAAGGCGCTTTTGGCTTCAACCGGGTCACCGTCCACATCACCACTGAGCTGTGCCACACCCAGCCACAGGGCACGCTGGGCGCGGGTCAGGGCCACATAGGTCAGGCGAATGTCCTCGGCCAGCCGCTCTGCGTCCGCTCGCTCACTGTCTTTTTTCTCGGCCCGGTAGTTGGACATGAAAGGCAAGAACACCAGCGGGTATTGCAGGCCCTTGGATTTGTGCAGGGTGACCACTTGCACCAGTTCAGCGTCGCTTTCCAGGCGCAGTTGCGCCGCATCGGCACTGGCAGCGGGGCGGCGCATTTGAGCCTGCAGATGGCGCAGCAAAGCGCCCTCGCCTTGCAACGAGGCGCTGGCGGCCTGCAGCAGTTCACCCAGGTGCAGCACATTGGTCAAGGCCCGCTCACCGGGCGCACCTTGGGCCAAGAGCCGTTGCGCCAGCGCCTGGTCATGCAGCACACGGTGCAGCATGGGCAACACCCCTTGGGTGCGCCAAAGGTGTTGCCAATTCAGAAAACGCTCGACATGCGCGTC
>JBGSRY010000336.1:0-4792 GCA_041737325.1 Rhodoferax sp.
TTCACCATTTCCAGCCTGGGCGGCATTGGTGGGCGTTACTTCACGCCCATCATCAACGCCCCTGAAGTCGCCATTCTGGGCGTTTGCCGCTCCACCATCGAACCCATTTGGGACGGCAAAGCGTTCCAGCCACGCCTGATGTTGCCCCTGAGCTTGACTTGGGATCACCGCGTGATTGATGGTGCTGCTGCCGCACGTTTTAACGTCTACCTGGGCCAAATCCTCGGCGATTTCCGTCGGGTGTTGCTTTAAGAGTCATGCTCAAACGCATCACCATAATCTGAGGTTGTCTTGAGGGCGACTAGCCGCGTGCGTTGGGTATCTGACGCAGCGAAATCAAGGAGGAGGTTTGGGGCAGTGCCCCAAACCGGGGGACATTCGCGGAGTCGGATGCCCAGCGCGCGCGGCGGGTTTAAACCCAAGCGCGTAGAACCCACACAGTAAGTGAAAGATAGAGGAAGACAAATGGCACAAATCGACATCAAAGTCCCCGACATTGGCGACTTCAAAGACGTGGCAGTGATTGAACTGCTGGTCAAACCCGGCGACACCATTGCAGCCGACCAAAGCCTGATCACCGTTGAGTCTGACAAAGCCTCGATGGAAATCCCCAGCAGCCACGCCGGCGTGGTGAAAGAACTCAAGGTCAAGCTGGGAGACAAAATCTCTGAAGGCTCGCTGCTGTTGACGCTGGAAGTCGCTGGCGAGTCCGCACAACCGGCTGCAACCCCGGACCAGGATTCCAAGCAGAATCAGCCTCTAGCCCAGGTACAACAAGGGCAAGCAGCTCCACAATCTGTAGCGTCATCGGCAACTGCATCTGCGCCCAGCGCTGACAGCTTTGGCGGCACAGCCGACCTGGACTGCGACCTGCTGGTGCTGGGTGGTGGCCCGGGCGGCTACAGTGCAGCCTTTCGCGCTGCTGACCTCGGCCTCAAAGTCGTCGTCGTCGAACGCTACGCCACTCTGGGTGGTGTCTGCCTGAACGTGGGTTGCATCCCCAGCAAGGCGCTGCTGCACGTGGCCAGCGTGATGGACGAAGTCAGCCACCTGGCCGCGCTGGGCGTGGACTTTGGCAAACCCGTGGTCAATGTGGACACGCTTCGCAGCCACAAAGAAAAGGTTATCGGCAAACTCACCGGTGGCCTGGCGGCCATGGCCAAGATGCGCAAAGTCACCATCGTGCGTGGCTATGGCGCGTTTGTGGGAGCCAACCACGTTGAGGTGGAAGAAACCAGTGGCACGTCGCAAGACAAGACCGGCGGCAAGAAGGTCATTGCCTTCAAGCGCGCCATCATCGCCGCTGGCAGCCAAGCCGTGCGCTTGCCCTTCATGCCCAACGACCCGCGCGTGGTGGACAGCACTGGCGCTTTGGCCTTGAAAGAAGTGCCCAAGCGCATGCTGATTCTGGGCGGCGGCATCATCGGCCTGGAAATGGGCACGGTTTACAGCACACTCGGCGCGCGTCTGGACGTGGTGGAAATGCTCGACGGCCTGATGCAAGGCGCTGACCGTGATCTGGTCAAAATCTGGCAAAAGATGAACGCGCCACGCTTTGACAACATCATGTTGAAAACCAAAACCGTAGCAGCTGAAGCTACACCAGAGGGCATCAAGGTCACATTTGCGCCAGCAGAGGAGGGCGGCACTTGCCCCGAGCCGCAAACCTACGACCTGGTGCTGCAAGCCGTTGGCCGCACGCCCAACGGCAAGAAGATCGCCGCCGACAAAGCGGGTGTGGCTGTGACAGACCGGGGCTTCATCAACGTTGACATCCAGATGCGCACCAACGTGCCCCACATCTTTGCGATTGGCGACATCGTTGGTCAGCCCATGCTGGCGCACAAGGCAGTGCACGAGGCGCACGTGGCGGCCGAGGTGATTGCCGGTGAACTGCAAGGCAACAAAGAATTGGCCGCCGCCGCGTTCAATGCAAGAGTGATCCCGAGCGTGGCCTACACCGACCCCGAAGTGGCCTGGGTGGGCCTCACCGAAGACCAGGCCAAGGCGCAAGGCATCAAGGTCAAGACGGGCCTGTTCCCGTGGAACGCCTCGGGCCGCGCCATTGCCAACGGCCGCGACGAAGGTGTCACCAAGCTGCTGTTTGATGACAGCCCTGAGGCGCACGGTCACGGCAAGATTCTGGGCGGTGGCATGGTCGGCACCCACGCCGGCGACATGATTGGTGAGGTGGCGCTGGCCATCGAGATGGGTGCAGATGCCATCGACATTGGCAAAACCATTCACCCGCACCCCACGCTGGGCGAGAGCATCGGCATGGCCGCTGAAATTGCGCACGGCAGTTGCACAGACGTGCCACCCGCGCGCAAGTAAATTCGCGGCCATAGGGAATAAAAAAACTGTCAGCACACTGTGGTTTGACGGTTTTTTTCGGTGCAGTACCGTCAGTGCGAATAACATCCGCTTCACGTGCCAGTACTGCATCAGAAGCCACCCTTTGCATCCAAATCAATTCATGACTTTGGCTAACTTGAATGCACAGTCCCTGCTGAACGCGCTTCCTGCAGGTGTGGTTGTGCACGGGCCAGACACCCGTGTTTTGTACGCCAATCCGATGGCGCTCAAAACATTGCGCCTGACCCGGGAACAGATCGACGGCAAAAGCGCCATGGATAGCCACTGGAAGTTTGTAGACCGGTTCAAGAGCCCCTTGCCCCTGGATGCCTACCCGGTCAATCTGGTTTTGGCACGCAAGGCTGCAGTTTCCGATTGCGTGGTGGGCGTGATGGACGGCAGCAGCACCGACGTGACCTGGGTCATGGTCAACGCCTATCCTGAACTGAATGTTGAAGGCAACATTGAGCAGGTGATCGTGAGCTTTGTTGACATCACCCAAACCCACGACGACATTCCTTTTGATGCCATTGTTGAACTCGCCAGCGACATCATCGTCATCACCAAGGCCGACCCCCATGCGCCTGAAATTGTGTATGTAAACCAGGCGTTTACAAGGCTCACAGGCTATACCTTTGCCGAGGCCATTGGTCAAACGCCCCGCTTTTTGCAGCGCACCGAAACCGATGCCGCAACCCGCGCCCGCATTCGTGAAGCCTTGTCCAACGGCCAAACCATACACGAGACGATTCTCAATTTTCACAAAAATGGCGACCGCTACTGGCTCGACATGCACATCGTGCCGCTGTTCAATCAACGCAACGAGTTGGTGTATTTCGCGGCCATCGAACGGGATGTGACTTCGCTCAAAGAAAAAGAGCTCAATCTGGTGGCGTTGGCCGAACACGATCCCTTGACGGGATTGCTGAACCGCCGTGGCTTCACCGACATTTGCGACAAACGTTTTGCCAATAGCACCACCGCTCCTGTTGCATCTGTGGTGGCCATGATGGACATTGATTTTTTCAAAAAAATCAACGACACCCACGGGCATGATGTGGGCGACCTGGCCTTGCAACACTTCGCTGGCCTGATTCGGTCAGGCTTTCGGGCAAACGATGTCGCCGCGCGCATTGGTGGTGAAGAATTTGTGGTGTTACTCAGCGGCGTTGATGCCGCTGAAGGGTGTCGCATTCTGAATCAGTTTCGTGAAAAAGTTGCCAACGCTGCCTTGTCCATGAAAGACGGTACGGTGTTGCACCTGGCCGTCAGCATTGGGCTTACCAGCCGTCAACCGGGCGATGACACCGACATGCTCAAACGCGCGGACCTGGCCATGTACGAAGCCAAGCGCACCGGGCGAAACCGGGTGGTGGCCTTGTAATCAAGCATCAGCCTGCTGTGCAGCAGAGATGCCCCACCGCCATCATCAGCGCCACATAAAGCCAGGCAATGGGAACGATGTACATGTGATTTCGTTGTGTTCTTTGTGGACGTGGAACGAATGTCAGGTTTTCGAAGGTCTTGGCACAGGATACCCGCGCCACCCACGATGACTGCGATGCGCAGACGGTTGAGGAGATGGCAGCAGCATCGGACTGGAATCTGTCAGCCCAAGCGGCACCCCGATCACGAGGTCAACCAGCGCATCATTTGGTGTTTGAGCGCATCAGCGATTCGGACTCGCTGCGGGACCAGCCTGCACCTGCGGGCTAAGCATTCCCCGTGCCTCGATGAACGCGACCACCTCATCCAGGCCGCTGAGCGTTCGCAGGTTGGTCATGACAAACGGCTTGAGCCCTTTGGGCGTGGTGCGCATGCGCACGGTATCCAGACGCATCACCTCCAGGTCGGCGCCCACATGCGGGGCCAGATCAATCTTGTTGATGACAAACAGGTCACTTTTGGTGATGCCGGGTCCACCCTTGCGCGGAATTTTTTCGCCAGCGGCCACGTCGATGACGTAAATCGTCAGGTCAGACAGCTCGGGGCTGAAGGTGGCGGCCAGGTTGTCGCCGCCGCTTTCCACAAACACGATGTCGGTGTTGGGAAAGTCCACCAACATGCGGTCGATGGCTTCCAGATTGATCGAGCAATCCTCTCGGATGGCGGTGTGCGGGCAGCCGCCGGTCTCCACCCCCATGATGCGCTCAGGTGGCAGCGCCCCGCTGACGGTCAACAGGCGCTGGTCTTCTTTGGTGTAAATGTCGTTGGTGATGGCCACCAGGTCGTATTTCTCGCGCATGGCTTTGCACAGCATCTCCAGCAGCGTGGTTTTGCCGGAACCCACCGGACCACCAATGCCGACACGCAAAGGGGGCAGGTTGGGCAGCAAGCGTAGGGAGTTGAGCGGCTGCGTGCGGCGATTGGCTTGTTCGTGGTTTACATCTCACGCTTCCGCGCGACGATGTGAAAAATGTGCCAGTCTTTGACGATT
>JBGSRY010000362.1:0-3521 GCA_041737325.1 Rhodoferax sp.
TGGTTTTTGCAGCTTTGCAAGCGGGTCATAACAGCAGCATCAACTACACGCCCCTGTTTGCCTTGCCGGTGCTCATGGCCTCGATTCTGGGTTCGTTGTTGATGGCTTTGGGTACCTCAGCCGGTGTCACCTTGCTGTTGTTCGGTTACGCCAGTTGGGTGGCGATTCAAACCCCTTGGGATACAACCGCACAGTTTGTTCAAGCGGCCTTGACCGGGGGGGGGTGCTTTGTGATTGCGGTGTTGTCCAGCCAACTGGCCAGCCGATTGGCCAGCGTGGAGTTGCGGGCGCAACGCAGCCAATGGGCGGCAGCATTGCAGCGCCAGGTCAATGAATTGGTGATTGAGACACTGAGCGATGGCGTGGTGGTGGTCGATGCCCATTTGCAGGTTCGATCGGTGAACCCGGCGGCCCTGACCATGCTCGGCTTTTCCGGCAAACCCGAGGCTGACACCCCGTGGCTGTTAACGCAGCAACCAGGCTGGCACGATTTGCTGGAAGTGGTGCACCAGAGCCATGCCACGCAAACCCCGCAGCAACGTGACCTGAGCATTCAAAATCAGGGGCAAGGGCCACGGCATTTGCGCGTCAACACGCAGTTGACTCAGGCGTTGGAACAGCAGGCCCTGCCGTTGTGCGTTGTGTTCATGCAGGATCAGCGTGAGCTACAGGCCCGCGTGCGCACCGAAAAACTGGCCAGCATGGGGCGCATGTCGGCCGCAGTGGCGCATGAAATCCGCAACCCGCTGGCGGCCATTGTGCAAGCCAATGCGTTGCTGGCCGAAGAATTGCGTGAACCCAGCCAGTTGCGTTTGACACACATGGTGCAGCAAAACGCGCAGCGTCTGCAGAAAACAGTGCATGACGTGCTGCATGTGGCCCAGGCTGGTATGCAAGACGGCACGGTTTCAGGGAGTTTCCTCGATCTGAAAGAAGCCGTGCTGCGGGTGAGCCGTGACTGGCAACACCAGGCGGATGCCGTGGCGAGGTTGCGGTTTAACCTGCCTGATGGAGACTGCAAGGTGTGGTTTGATGCCGAACACTTGCGCCGTATTCTGGTTAATTTACTCGACAATGCACGCCGCTTTGCTAGCGCTGAAAAGGGTTCGATTCAGGTCACCATCAGTCTGCCTGACGCAACCTGGGCGCAAGGAGGGGTGGGTCTGCATGTCTGGAGTGACGGTGGCCCCCTGGAGCCTTCGGTTGAGCAACATTTGTTTGAACCTTTTTTCTCCAGCGACAGCCGCTCAAGCGGCTTGGGTTTGTACATTTGCCAGGAGTTGTGTCAAAGTCATGGGGCCCACTTGCGGTATGACCGTGCCTTCCGCTTGTTGAACCAAGTGCAGCAATCAGGTAATGAATTCAGCGTCATGTTTTGCATCCATCCGCCCGTTGACACACCCGCTCGGCCGTCCGGGGCCACTGTCGTATGACGCACGCCGCGCTGCAAGCGCACATTCTGGTGGTTGATGATGAGCCAGACCTGCGCACACTCTATGAATTGACCTTGCTGCGCGAGGGCTACCAGGTGGAGACTGCTGCAGACTTGATGCAGGCCCAGGCCTTGTTGGCTGAGCACACTTTTGACGTGCTGATCACCGACATGCGTTTGCCCGATGGCTTGGGCTTGTCGTTGATCACAGCCATCCAGTCGGGCCAAAGGGCCGAGCGTTGTGTGGTGATCACGGCCTATGGGTCGGCAGAAAATGCAGTTGAAGCCTTGAAAAAAGGTGCCTTTGACTACCTGACCAAGCCGGTTGATTTAAAGCAGTTTCGGCAGGTTATTGCCGCAGCGGTGTCGAGCCCGGTGGCGGCACGTTTTGCTGCATCCACTGCGTCCGCCAAGCCTTTTCATGCCGGGTCTGGGGCCCTGGGACAGCGTGCGCTTGATCGTTTGGTGGGTGAGTCGGCCTGCATGCGACTCGTCAAAGAACGTATTCTGAAAGTGGCCACCAGCATGGCCCCGGTGCTGGTGACGGGTGAATCGGGTACGGGCAAGGAACTGGTGGCCTACGCCATTCATGCCAACAGCCACCGCGCCAAGGGGCCCTGGGTTGCGGTCAATTGCAGTGCCATTCCTGAAGCCTTGCTGGAAGCCGAATTTTTTGGAGCCAGGAAAGGTGCCTACACCGGGGCGCAGGTGGATCGCGAAGGTTTTTTCCAAGCGGCCAGCGGTGGCACGCTGTTTTTGGACGAAATTGGCTATTTGCCGCTGGCCATGCAGTCCAAGTTGTTGCGTGCCATTCAGGAGCGCCGCGTGCGCCCGCTGGGTTCCACCCAGGAGGACGTGGTGGATGTACGCATTGTCAGCGCCACGCACAAAAATTTGGCCGAAGAAGTGCAGCGCAGCACGTTTCGACAAGACTTGTTTTACCGGCTCAACGTCATTGACATGGTGATCGCCCCACTGCGTGAGCGCAGCGAAGATCTGCCCGCCTTGTGTGAAGCCTTGTTGGCCAGAATTGCAGAAGAGTCTGGTATTGCCAAACCGGTGATGCAGGCCGAGGTGTTGCGCCATTTGTCCGCACTGCCGCTGGCAGGCAATGTGCGTGAACTTGAAAACCTGTTGCACCGTGCGGTGGCGCTTGGGGATGGAGACGGGTTGCAATTTGAAATGCCGTCTACCACCTTGCCCGTCCCCCTTGCGCTGTCGCAGGCAAAGCCACTACCCCTTGATTCTGAGCCCATTGATTTGCGTTTGTACCTGGATCAACTCGAGCGCGACTTGTTGCAAAGTGCCTTGGAGTCGACCGGTTTTGACCACGCAGATGCGGCGGCCCGTCTGGGGCTGACGGTGCGGCAGATGCGTTACCGCCTGGCCCGTTTGCACATGGACACCTTGCTACAGGATGATGCTGATGACTTGCCGCCCCCCACCACCTCGCGCATGCCGCTCTGAAGACGTGTTGTGGCAAGACGGCTGGTACCGTTTTGCAGCTCGCATGGCTTCGCCCAACTTTGGCCCACGCCCGCAACACGCGCAGATTGATCTGGTGGTGCTGCATTCCATCAGCCTGCCGCCGGGGCAGTATGGTGGGCTTGAGGTACAGCAATTTTTTACCAACCAGTTGGACTGGCAGGCGCATCCGTATTTCCGTCAAATTGAAGGTGTGAAAGTGTCGGCGCACTTTTTCATTCGACGCGGTGGGGAGCTTTTGCAATTTGTCAGTTGCGACGCGCGTGCCTGGCACGCGGGTGCGTCCAGTTACCGGGGGCGGCCTGACTGCAATGACGACAGCATTGGTATTGAGCTCGAAGGACTGGAAGGCGAGCGGTTTGAAACCGCCCAGTACGAAACCTTGGCCGCCCTGTGCCCAGCCCTGCTGGCACGCTATCCGATCCGTTATTTTGCTGGTCATGAGCACATTGCGCCGGATCGAAAAGCAGACCCTGGCGCAGGTTTTGACTGGATGCTTTTCCAGAACCAGGTGGGACTGGACGATCAGTATTTACCCGCAGTGGTGCGCTGACACACACGCCTTCATGTGCGCTCGAACGCACAGACTCCGGCCCACTCAAAA
>JBGSRY010000367.1:0-3640 GCA_041737325.1 Rhodoferax sp.
TTGGGTATTGTGCTGGGGTCTGGCTGGTTGCTGCGGTCAATTCGTCAGCCGCTGTTGCAGGCCAATGAGCTTGCAGCGCGCATTGCCAAGGGTGACCTGAGCTCGCAAATTGATACCCGTCGGGGGGACGAGTTTGGCGACCTGATGAAGTCCCTGGCCAGCATGAACAGTTCACTCGGGCAAATGGTGCAACAGGTGCGCCAGAACACCGACAGCATTGCCACCGCCAGTGCCGAGATTGCCACCGGTAACAACGACCTGGCGCAGCGTACCGAACAAACCTCCAGCAACCTGCAGTCCACCGCCTCCAGCATGAGCGGTCTGACCCAAAACGTGCAGCTCAGCGCGGACAACGCGCGCCAGGCCAGCAGCCTGGCGGCCACGGCTTCCAGCGTGGCCCAGCGCGGCGGTGCGGTGGTGCAGCAAGTGGTCAGCACCATGCAGGACATCAACGACAGCAGCCGCAAAATTGCCGACATCATTGGTGTGATTGACGGTATTGCGTTTCAAACCAACATTCTGGCCCTGAACGCGGCGGTGGAAGCGGCGCGCGCGGGTGAACAAGGGCGCGGTTTTGCGGTGGTGGCCAGCGAAGTGCGCTCGTTGGCAGGGCGCAGTGCCGAAGCGGCCAAAGAAATCAAGTTGTTGATCAACACCTCGGTTGAGAAAGTGGCCTCTGGCACGCAGCTGGTGTCCGATGCCGGTGTCACCATGAACGACATTGTCCAATCGGTACGCAAGGTGGCCGATGTGATTGGTGAAATCACCGCCGCTGCAGGGGAGCAAAGTGCCGGTATTTCAAATGTCAACCAGGCCATTGGCAACCTGGACCAAATGACGCAGCAAAACGCGGCGCTGGTCGAGCAAAGTGCCGCAGCGGCCGAGAGTCTGCGCGACCAGGCCGACCAGTTGGCACGCGCGGTGGCGGTGTTCAAAACCAGCAACCTGGCAAGCACCACCCTGCCACAGCGCCCCATGCGTGACATCACGCCCAGGCCGACCCAGGTGGCTTACCAGCGGCCTGCCTCGTTGCCATTTGCCAAACCCAGACCGGCCTTGGCAGCGCGGCCGGTGACCAAGCCACTGGCTGCGCCGCGCAAGTTGGTCAGCGCCAAAACGGCGCTGGGGGCAACAACCCCGCGCCCGCATTTGAGCAAGCCCGCTGCCCCCCAACCTGCACCGGCCAAGGCGGCTGCCCCAGCGGCTGATTCGGATTGGGAAACTTTTTAAGCAGCCACCGCGGCGCAACAGCGCACGGGCCGAGGCGTGCGTGGCGCTGGCAGGTTTCAAGCCACTTCGGCAATCAATTCAATTTCAACGCACGCGCCTAAAGGAATTTGCGCCACACCAAACGCGCTGCGGGCGTGGGCTCCTTTTTCAGCACCAAACACTTCACCAATCAGCTCGCTGGCACCGTTGGTCACCAGGTGCTGCTCGGTGAAGTCGCCCGTAGAGTTGACCAGCGACATCAGTTTGACAATGCGTGTCACCCGGTTCAGGTCGCCCACGGCGGCGTGCAGTGTGCCCATCAGGTCGATGGCGGCGGCGCGGGCAGCGGCCTTGCCTTCTTCGGCGTTCATGGTCTTGCCGAATTGGCCGACCCACACCTTGCCGTCCTTCTTGGCCAGATGCCCGCTCAAAAACACCAGATTGCCGGTTTTGACAAAGGGCACGTAGGCCGCAGCGGGGGCGGCTACCGGGGGCAGGGTAATACCGAGTTGGGTCAGTTTGGCGTAAATGCTCATGGATTTTCCTTGGGGTTAAAGTTATAAGTAAAAATGGCCTATAGCCCTTTTATTTGCTGGGTTAGCAGCTATGTATTTGATACTAAGCGCGAGCCGTATTTTACGGATTTGAAGGCGCTTCAGAACGGCTCCACCGTGACACCCACTTGGAGGGTGTGGCTGGCTCCGCCGTGGATCACGCCGCGCAGCGGCGATACGTCAGAAAAATCGCGCCCCAGCGCCACGGTGACGTAGTCTTCACCCGGACTGGGCCAGCCGGCGCGGTCATTGGTGGGGTCCAGGTCAACCCAGCGCTGGCCCTCTGGCAAGTCAGGCACGTAGACCGAGGCCCAGGCGTGTGATGCGTCGCTGCCACGCAGCTTGACGCTGCCCGGTGCGGGCAGGGTGAGCAAATAGCCGCTGACATAGCGTGCGGCCAACCCCATGGAGCGCAAACAGGCAATCAGGATGTGGGCAAAGTCCTGGCACACGCCCTTGCGCTGCGCCAGCGCTTGCAGCGCTGGGGTGTTGACCTCGGTGCTTTGGCTCTCATAGGTGAAGTCGGCATACATGCGGTTCATCAAATCAACCGCACAGGTCTGCAAACCACCCCCCGCAATGAAGCTGGCTCGGGCGTAGTCGGCAAATTCGCTTTGACGCGGCACCATGGGCGAGGCAAAGACAAATTCGCTGGCGGCATCAAACGGTGCGCCCACCAGGTAGTGGAGACGCTCACGAACGCTCTCCCACGTCACGGTGCTCCGCGGCAGCGTGCTGGTTGGGGTGGTGACTTCGCTGGTGCTCACCACTTGCAGCTGCCGGTGCGGTGTTTGCAGACAAAAATAATGCCGGGGGTTGCCGTAGATGTCGATGGTTTCATGGATGGCGCTGGGCTGTGGAAAGATCTCCAGCTGGTGACCAAGCAAGCGCTGACCGCCTGCGTGCATGGGTTTGAGGTAGGCCATGTGTTGGGCAGTTTCGACCGCGGGCTGGTACTCGTACCGCGTCTCGTGGGTGATGCGCAGTTTCATGTGGTTCCCAAACTGCGGTTAACCAGGCCGCTGTGGGTGAAGTAGGTGGTGCTGATGTCGTCTGACACATCAAAAGCGGCTTGTATGCATTGCTGCAGCACCGTGTTTAACAGCCGATAGCGTTCGTTTGCAGGAGGGGATTGAGCGTCCGCCGCATCAACGACCGGCGTGGCCAGGTCTACCTGCATGTCGCACAGTTGTGCCAAACCCCACACATTGGGATTGGGCACCTTGAGTGAGAGTTCACTCAGCAGGTGGGCTTCGCACCCTGCCAGCTTGGCCAGGCGGCCACGCAGGGTGTGTGCCACCCAGGCCACCGAGCGCGGGTTGTCCCGATCGAGCACCAGCAGGTCGATCAGCGCCGCCATGTCGTGGCTTTGCTGAAACTGGGCATGAAAAGTGATGGCGCTGTCAAACAAGGCCAGCATGGCATCGAAGCCACTGTCGGTGTCGAGGCTTGCACAAGCCAGCGCGCGGCGCAATGCCCCGCTCAAAAACCCCAGCCGCTCCAGGTGGCGCCCTATACTGAGAAGCCGCCAGCCGTCGTCACGCGTCATGCGGTCTGTTTGCGCGCCGGTGATGGCCGCCATGTGGTCGCTGGTGTCTTTGAGAATTTGCAGCGCCTGCAAGGCCGAGAAATCGGCTCTTTGGCGCGCTGACGCACAGCGGTCAAACAGTTCTTCTTCAGCGCGGGTGATGATGCGCCAGTGCTCTTGTGACAAGCGTTCCCGCACCGTTGATGCTGACAATTTCAAGGCGCGCAAGTAATAACCCACGCTGGTGGCTGCGTTGGTGCTGCCCAAACTGTCGATGAGGGAACGCTCAAACACACGGGAGGCTTGCGCGGGCGTAGGCACCCCCGGCAGCACCAGCGTGTTGGCCAAC
>JBGSRY010000375.1:0-3714 GCA_041737325.1 Rhodoferax sp.
GCTCCACCTTGATGACACGGGCGCCCAGGTCGGCCAGCTGGCGCGTGCAGAACGGGGCGGCAATGGCGTGTTCGAGCGAGACGACGGTGATGCCATCAAGGGGTCTGGGCTTCATGTTGTTTTTCGTTTGGGGCGTTTCTGGAAGGCGCTGCAGGCTTTGGCGCGCCGGTGGCCATCACGGCTGCGTTGCTGGTGGGCTTGGGCTTTAACCCGCTCTACGCAGCCGGCTTGTGCCTGATCACCAATACCGCCCCAGTGGCATTTGGTGCGATGGGTATCCCGATCATTGTGGCGGGGCAAGTCACTGGCATTGATCCCTTCAAAATCGGTGCCATGGCGGGTCGCCAGTTGCCATTTTTGTCGGTGCTGGTGCCGTTTTGGGTCATCATGATCATGGACGGCTGGCGCGGTGTGCGCGAAACCTGGCCGGCCATTTTGGTGTGTGGTGTGAGCTTTGCCGTGACGCAGTTTTTCACCTCCAATTTTGTCGGCCCGGAACTGCCCGACATCACCTCGGCCTTGGTCAGTCTGGTGACTTTGTCGCTGTTCCTGAAGGTCTGGAAACCCAAGCGCATTTTTCGCTTTCCTGGTCAAGAGGTCAAAGTCAACCATGAAAGCCACAGCTTTGGCGCCATCATGAAGGCTTGGTCCCCGTTCATCATTTTGACCATTTGCGTCACCATCTGGTCGCTCAAACCCTTCAAAGCCTTGTTTGCCAAGGGTGCCATGCTGGCCTGGACAGTGATCAACACGCCGATCCCCTTCCTCGACAAACTGGTCATCAAAGTACCGCCCATCGTCAAAGTGGCCACACCGTATGCTGCCTCGTACTCGTTCAATTGGTTGGCTGCCACGGGCACTGCCATCTTGCTGGCCGCGATTGTCAGCGTGCTGTTCTTGCGCATGAAACCGGCGGCTGCGGTCAAGGAATTTGGCGGCACGGTGGTTGAACTGCTGCGCCCCATTTATTCCATCGGCATGGTGCTGGCATTTGCCTTCATTGCCAATTACTCCGGCCTGTCAACCACCCTGGCTTTACTGCTGGCCGGTACGGGCGTGGCGTTTACCTTCTTCTCGCCGTTTCTGGGCTGGATGGGGGTATTTTTGACCGGCTCAGACACCTCATCGAACGCCTTGTTTTGCAACCTGCAAGCCACCACAGCACAACAAATTGGCGTGTCTGACACCTTGCTGGTGACGGCCAACACCACCGGTGGTGTCACCGCCAAGATGATCTCGCCCCAGTCGATTGCGGTGGCCAGCGCAGCCGTCGGGCTGGTCGGCAAAGAGTCTGATTTGTTCCGCTTCACCGTCAAGCACAGCTTGCTGCTGTGCGTCATTGTGGGCATCATGACCACCATCCAGGCCTACTGGCTGACGTGGATGATTCCTTGACCTTTTGACTGTTTTTTCAATATTGCCACGCCGCATCTACGGCGCGGCTTTTCAATTTCAGGAGACCCTATGTGTAAACGAATTTTTGTGGCCATCGACGGCAGCGCCACGGCCCAATTGGCTTTGGACGAAGCAATTGCCCTGGCAAAAGTGCCAGGCAGCAGCCTGTGCATCGGTTCTGCCCTGGACACCAGCAGCCTGGCGCAGACTTTTTTAGGTGTCGAAGCGTTTGTTGACATCGACAAAGTCAAACAAGGCATGCGTGACAAGGCCAATGCGCTCTTGGATCAGGCCGCCGCCAAGGCCACGGCAGCGGGTTGTGACCCCTACCGGCAATTGATCGAGTCTGACGACAAGTCGGTGGCCGACATGCTGGCAGACGCAGCCCATCAATGGAACGCTGATCTGATTGTGATTGGCACCCATGGTCGGCGCGGCTTGAACCGCATGGTGATGGGCAGCGTGGCAGAAAACCTGGTGCGCATTGCCACCACGTCACTGTTTTTGGTGCGCAGAAAAGCCGCTGCGTAAGACAACGCGCTGGTGTCCCTGTGCGCGCCATGTGCAGCTGGCACAGGGGCTTGCGTGCGAGCACCCTCGGTTGGCTGCAGCCGACCCTGCTATCCTGTTGCAAACAACCGTTTCTTTCCCGCGCATGCAGTACACCTTCATCTCCGCCACCATTTTGCTGATTTTGATCACCGACCCGATCGGCAATATCCCGATCTTTGCCAACGCGCTGCAGCACGTGGCCCCCGAGCGGCGGCCGTGGGTGATTCTGCGCGAGGTGCTGATTGCCTTTGTGCTGCTGCTGACCTTCATGTTTGTGGGCGAAGGTTTTTTGCGCGTGATGAACCTGAGCGAGTTGTCGCTGCAGATTGGTGGCGGCGTGATTTTGTTTTTGATCGCGCTGCGCATGATTTTTCCGCCGCCGAAAGTCGAAAGCAATGAGCCCTTGGGTGAGCCGTTGATTGTGCCGCTGGCGATTCCGGCCATTGCCGGGCCGTCAGCGCTGGCCACGGTGTTGCTGCTGGTGTCACAAGCGCCCGAGAAGCGGCTGGAGTGGATTGCCGCGCTGTGCGTGACGATGACGGTGAGCGCCGTGGTGCTGGTGCTGGCCGAGCGCATCCAGCGTGTTGCCGGTGACCGCTTTGTGGTGGCGCTGGAGCGCTTGATGGGCTTGGTGCTGGTGGCCGTGTCGATCGAGATGATGCTGCGCGGCATCAAGGTGTTTGTCAAACAAATCACCGGGGCCTGAGCGCCCACTACACGGGCTGTGGACCGACCAGCACGTCTTGCGCAATGGCTCCAAACACGCTCTGACCGTCCCGGCCTTTCATGTCAATGACCAGGCTGTCGCCTTGCGCCAGCCACGGCGTTGTGCTGCTGCCCGATTGCGCCACCTCCTGCGCCCGCCGCGCTGCCAGGCTACAGCAGCCACGCCCCAGCGCCAGATTGCGTACTTCACCTGAGCTGACAATGCTGCCGCAGCGCAAACCGCGTGTGCGGCTCAGGCTGGCGAGGAGTTCGCCAAAAGGCTGTGTCATGTCGCTGCCCGCATCGCACAGGCCGAGCTTGCGGCCATTCACACTGCATTGCAGCGTCAAGTTCAGGCGGCCCTGCTGCCACGCACTTTCACCACCCCACACCAACTCGTCCGGGGTCACCGCCACCGGGCTGAAGCTGGTGTTGGGTTGCGCCAGCAACGCCCATGCCGTCTGGTTTTGCCAGGCCCGGTAACAGGTGTGGCTGGCCAGCATCAGCAAACGCACCGACTCCAAAGCCTGCGCCGGGGTGGCAGCCGGCATCACGTCACCCGTGACCACCGCCAGACTGGCCGCAAAGTCGGGCTCTTGCTGCTCGTTGGCACAAGTCAGCGGTGCACACGCACCTTGCAGCGCATCAGCAAAAGCCAGGCGCAATGTGCCTGCGGCAGCGTGATCAACATCAGGGGAGGCATAGGCTTGGCCCACCGCCAGCACATAACTGCGCGGCAACGGGGCCATGCAGCGCTGCGGATCAAACGCAAAGCTGTGGCGCGCTTTGCCATGGTTCAGGGCCACGTACAGGTCTTGCAGCTGGGGGCTGTAAAAGTTCCAGTCTTCCAGCACCTGCTGCAAGTGGTTGGCAATGCCGGTTGCATAATGCGCGCTCGACAGGTCGCGCGACACCACCACCAGTTGGCCATCGCGGGAGCCATCATTCAAAGTCGCAAGTTTCATTCATTCATCCCAAACAGGCCGCTACCGGCACGGAAATTCTAGTTGACATGACCCAGCCCACCGCCCCACGCAAGGCTTTGCTGCTGCTCAGTCTGCT
>JBGSRY010000390.1:0-5725 GCA_041737325.1 Rhodoferax sp.
GCAAGAGTGGTGGTGCGTTGCTGGGTGATCGCATCCGCATGAACGCCATCAGTCCTTGGGCTTCGCCCCTACCCCACCCCTCGCCCAGCGCGAAAGGGAGCAACAGCCAAACCTCGGCACCTTCAGCTTCACCCCTTCCCCCTCTGGGGGAAGGCAGGGATGGGGGCACACCCGCCGCAGACCAGCGACAGCGCGTCTTCATGCGGTCCCTGGCCACGCGCGACTTTGGCAGTGAGATCAGCGCCGCACTGCCCGACGTGATTGCCGCCTGCAAGGTGGCCGGGTTTGATTTGATCATCGTCGAAACCTCGGGCATTGGCCAGGGCGACGCAGCCATCGTGCCGCTGGTGGACGTACCCATGTATGTGATGACACCAGAATTTGGTGCCGCCAGCCAGCTGGAAAAAATCGACATGCTCGACTTTGCCGAGTTTGTCGTCATCAACAAATTTGACCGCAAGGGCGCCAGCGACGCGCTGCGCGACGTGGCCAAACAAGTGCAGCGCAACAAAGAAGCCTTCACCACCCCGGCAGAGCAAATGCCGGTGTTTGGCACCATGGCCGCGCGTTTTAACGACGACGGCGTCACCGCGCTGTACCAGGCCCTGAAAACGCGGTTGGCTGAATTGGGCTTGAAGGTTTCAGAAGGCGCGTTGCCCCAAGTCACGGTGCGCCACAGCACCAACCAAACCCCCGTGCTGCCCGCGGCGCGCACACGCTATCTGGCCGAAATCAGCGACACGGTGCGCGGCTACAAGGCGCGCGCCCGTCAACAAGCCAAACTGGCGCGTGAAATCCAGCAGCTCACCGAATCCGCCCGCATGTTGCTGGCAGCTGACCCCGGCAAAGACGGCAGTGCCAAACCCGGCGCGTATGGCACGGTGCTTGGCCTCGCAGAAGACCGCCGCGGCCTGCAAGACCCGGCAGCCGCCAAGCTGCTGGCGCAGTGGCCCACCATGCAGCAGGCCTACGCCGGCGACATGTACGTGGTGAAAATCCGCGACAAGGAAATCTGCACCCAGCTCACCACCAAGTCACTCAGCGGCACCACCATCCGCAAGGTTTGCCTGCCGCAATACGAAGACCACGGCGAAATCCTCAAATGGCTGATGCTCGACAACGTGCCCGGCAGCTACCCCTACACCGCCGGCACTTTTGCCTTCAAGCGCGAAGGCGAAGACCCCACCCGCATGTTCGCCGGCGAAGGCGACCCGTTCAGAACCAACAAGCGATTCAAGCTGCTCAGCTCAGGCATGCCCGCCAAGCGTCTGAGCACGGCGTTTGACTCGGTCACGCTGTACGGCAACGACCCCGATCCGCGCCCCGACATTTACGGCAAGGTGGGCAACAGCGGCGTGAGTATTGCCACCATCGACGACCTGAAAGTGCTCTACGGCGGCTTCAACCTGTGCGACCCGGCCACCAGCGTCAGCATGACCATCAACGGCCCTGCGCCCAGCATTCTCGCCATGTTCATGAACGCCGCCATCGACCAAAACCTGGAAAAGTTTGCCTTCGATAACGGCCGTGAACCGACCGCGACTGAGAGCGAAAAAATCCGCGAATGGGTGCTGGCCAATGTGCGCGGCACGGTGCAGGCCGACATCCTGAAAGAAGACCAGGGCCAGAACACCTGCATCTTCAGCACCGAATTCAGCCTGAAGGTGATGGGTGACATTGCCAGCTACTTTGTGCACCACAACGTGCGCAATTTCTACAGCGTGTCGATCAGCGGTTACCACATTGCCGAAGCCGGGGCCAACCCGATCAGCCAACTGGCTTTCACGCTGAGCAACGGCTTCACCTTTGTCGAAGCCTACCTGGCACGTGGCATGCACATTGACGACTTCGCGCCGAATCTGAGCTTTTTCTTTTCCAACGGCATGGACCCTGAATACACCGTGATGGGCCGGGTAGCGCGGCGCATCTGGGCCGTGGCGATGAAGGAAAAATACGGTGCCAACGAGCGCAGCCAGAAGCTGAAATACCACATCCAGACCAGCGGCCGCAGCCTGCACGCGCAAGAAATCCAGTTCAACGACATCCGCACCACGCTGCAGGCGCTGATTGCCATTTACGACAACTGCAACAGCCTGCACACCAACGCGTTTGACGAAGCCATCACCACACCCACAGAAGATTCCGTGCGCCGCGCCATGGCGATCCAGCTCATCATCAACCGCGAATGGGGTCTGGCCAAAAATGAAAACCCGTCACAGGGCGCGTTCATCATCGAAGAACTCACCGAACTGGTGGAAGAAGCTGTGCTGCTGGAATTTGAGCGCATCACCGAACGCGGCGGTGTGCTCGGTGCCATGGAAACCGGCTACCAGCGCGGCAAGATTCAAGATGAATCGATGCACTACGAGATGCTCAAACACACCGGCGAGCTGCCCATCATCGGTGTCAACACCTTCCGCAACCCGCATGGCGACCCGGTCAACGACAAGCTGGAACTGGCGCGCAGTACCGACGAAGAAAAACAGAGCCAGCTGAAACGCCTGGCCGACTTCCACGCCCGCCACGCCAAGGAAGCTCCAGCCATGCTGGCGCGCCTGAAACAGGCGGTAATCGACAACCTGAATGTGTTTGAGGTGCTGATGGACGCGGTGCGCGTGTGCAGCCTGGGCCAGATCACCAACGCCCTGTTTGAAGTGGGCGGGCAGTATCGGCGCAATATGTGAACGAGAGAACAGCGCTATTTGTTGTATAGCGAATTGCATAGAACTCATCTGGGCTAGAGCATCAAAATGCTTGCAGATTTTCTGTATCAGGATGCAAGCCGGGTGCGCGATGGTTGAGTTCGCGTTTTGAAGCGGGTTCCCTATCGGACATCGCTTGCACGCCGCCCACGAAGACGCTGAGCTCTGGTATCTTCGCGTTCTGCATAGGCCAGCGCGACCTGAGCCAGTGCGACGCAAAAAGGCTCGAGTTGACCGCGTCCGTCTGGCTGCAGAACCTCTGCCGCAAATCGCCGGGCTTCGGCTGCGCTTTTGAGTTGCTTGGCTGTCCGGGTGGTTCTGGCGGTTATGGCCAGTCCATGTGTCTGCAAGGCGGCTCGACGCAGATCCATCAAAGCCTCGTGATCCAATTTCAGCGTGGTGATGGTTTCTTGTGCTGCGGCATCATCCTGGGCTGATTGCACGCCACCATGAGCATCAAAACGAAACCGCGCGTCGCAACCTGGCATGTGAGGCGAAACGAAGTCTGCGTTAAGCGTTACAGCTTTCCCACCCTTGATGGGCGCGCCATAGCCTGACGATGTATCACCTCCATCCTTGGGGATGCAGGCGGCCATGTTGGCGTAGTCCAGGTCTTTGCCCGGTGCAGCATTTTGAGGTTCCACATGCTCGATGTGACAGTCCTCAACGTTATGAAGTCTACGAAGGGTATAAGCACACAAGTGGCCCTGCTCAGCCAACAGTGCCTGCTTGACCTCGTCTTTGATGGTGGCGGGCAAGTTGCCGTAGCGCAGGTTTTGCGGGGCATCGCGCCGCATGTCGCGTACCCAGTTTTGCAAGGCCATGGGTGTCCCTTGCTTAACGATGGCTCGCATGCTGACTACTCCGAAGCAGAGGTATCAAAGCGGGTATAGCGACCAATCAGCGCCTGGGCTTCGACCAACTCGGGGTGCTCGCCAAGTCTGCTGCGCAAGGCGTCCACGCCTAGCTGGGCTTGTTCGAAATGGGCTTGATCGATGTTCTCGAAAATGGCATCCAGTTCAGCTGCCACAGCGGGGTCACGGTCATCACTGCCCATGATGTGCCGTAAAACCCAATTGGAGTCCATGCCCAGACTTTGCGAGGGATGATCCGTCGCAGCATCCAGAACAATGATTTCTTCCGGCTTGGCTTGGCCGATCAGTTGTGGCGAATGCGTGGTGCAGATGAACTGCACTTTGGGAAAGGTACGGCGCAAATCCTGAATGATGCGGCGCTGCCATTTGGGGTGCAGGTGCAAATCCAGTTCGTCAATGAGTACCACGCCAGGAGTGAACTCCAGCGCTTTCTCTGCCAATTGCGGGTTCAGCATGGCCGCCTTGATGGCCAGGTCAGCCGCCATCGCCACGATATTGCGATAACCGTCGCTCAGTTCGTCAAACGTGTGAGGTTGTCCGTCAGCGTAACGCAAGACAAGCGTTCGCAATTTCACGCTGTACCTTGCCGACTTGGCTTCTGGCAGCATGCTTTCGATGGCCTGGTAGACCAATCGGAGTGCCGGGGACTCTTCTTCCTCGTCGAGTTCATTGCGCCGCTCAAAAGCCATCCATCTGATCAGGTCATCCGGGTTGCAACGCTTGTCCACACTCATGCGGTAACCATAAAAAGGCTCCGAGAGTCGATCCATGTCAAACAGGAGTGTGTCAATTTCATCTGCGTCTTCAGCAAGCTGTTCTGGTTGCTTGCCTTTGTGTTTACTCAGCGCCTTTCGATCCGAGTCGCGTACAGATTCCCAAAGTCGGCCAGCTCCGAAATAGCGGATCAGCGGCAAGATTCTGGGTTGTTGCTGCAGAACTGCACTCCCCATCAGTTTGGCCAACTTCTTTAACTCCCCTGCATCCTTTTGCGTGGTGCGCCCGCCTTCTGCTTCAAGTGAGCGATTCCAAAAAACCAACTTATCGCGAGGGTTGGGTTTATCAATGCTGTCAGGCTGGGTATAAACCACCTGCATGGTTTCTGCGGAGCGCTCGGCTCTTGCGATCTGCACACAGCCACTAGCTTCGACACAGACGGGATACTGCGCAAGTTCGCGGTATCGTTTCTCTACCATTTCACGAATCACACGTATGTCTTTGGTACGGATGTTGCGCGAATCTTGTCCCGGAAAGCCCAACAGCCACGAACCAATGGCCACCGCCGCACCTTCCAGAAAAGACGTTTTACCTGCACCGTTTTCCCCCACAATCAGGTTGAATTCGGGATGGAAATGAAATTCGCGGTTCTCAAAGCCACGAAAATTTTGCAGTCGCAAAGTTTCAAGTCGCATGACGATGTGCCTTAGGTGTGGTCAGGAAAGTTGGATTCCATTAGATTATCCAGCTATCAACCAGCCAATCTGCGAATGAGGTCGTATCACAAATTTCGGGCAACTTGGATATTGCCAAGATTGAAATAAATGGCGTTGTTCACGATGCAGCCACTTGGGCTGCACAGCAGGTGGTCCAACACCTGGCTGGCCTGGAGTGCCGCTTGCATGGTCAGAGACATCAGGGCCATATGACATGGAGAGATGGGCGGCACTGTCGTTTTGTTCTGTAAGCAAAGATATGCTGTACAAGACCGTAGCAAAGCAAAATTCTCACTATTTTTATAGCGCATCACGCATGTAAATCAAGGGCAATTGGCCTTTTTGCCATAAATGCTCGGTGCTGGGTGCGCGCTGCAACAGCAGGGTGTTGAACAGCGGCTCAAGCCGTGTGGCATCGGGGTCGGCCAGCAGCACGTAGCGTGCCTCACCGCCCTCCCCCTGTTCTTGCAACTGGCCAATCCAGTCCAGATCAAGCAGGGTTTCCAGCACCGGCTCCAGCTGCAAGGCATCCACCCGCAGCCGTTGCGTCAACGCCGTCATGTGCAGCCCTTTGTCTGCACGGGCACGCAGGGGCTCCAACTGTTGCAGCACTTCCAGCGCCAGCAAAAAGTGCCAGCCATGCGCCAGTGCGCGACGCGGCACACCACTGAGCAGGCTGGGTAAATAGGCTGCAATCACCGCCCCCAGCAGCACAATC
>JBGSRY010000395.1:0-8314 GCA_041737325.1 Rhodoferax sp.
GTTGCCTGGCCTTCTGGTGATCGCCTGCTGCAGTGTCACCACAGCACCTTTAGGGGCAGCGGCTGCGCATCAATTACCGGTTCAACGGCTGAAGAAAATATTTGCCAGCGTGCTGTACCTGCTTGCCGCCTATATGTTGTACCGAGGGCTATCAAGCCACTGAGATTGAATCAAAAAAAGGGCCTGCTCAATCATGAACAGGCCCTTGTATCTGGTGGGATGTGCGGGGATCGAACCCACGACAAACGGATTAAAAGTCCGCTGCTCTACCAGCTGAGCTAACATCCCAAATCTTCCAACAACTTAATCTTTGGAAGCCTTAGATTATAAACATTTTTCAAGCTGCCTTAAGCAGCTGAAGCCAATTTATTCAAAATCACACCCGCTGCACACTGACCAAAAGTGGCCGTCACGGTGACCACGGAACCAAAGCCATGGCAATTCAAGCTGCCATCCCCCACAAGACCACAGGAGGCATCTGGCGGGGCCACTGTCTCCCTGCTGAAAACTGCGCTGATGCCCAGCTTTTTGCCATCACGCGCAGCGCCATGGTTTTTGCGTAACGCATACCGAACCTTGGACAACAGCGGATCGTGGCTGACCATGGCAAGGTCTTCAACGGCAACCAACTGTGCATGCCGTTTACCGCCCGCCGCGCCAACCGTGACATAAATTCCGGCTGTAGCCAACGCCCACGCCGCCATTGCGATTTTGGCGCGGGTTTGGTCACAGGCATCGACCACGGCATTGACACCTTCAGGTAACAAGCCTGGCCAGTTGCCAGGCTCTGAAAAGGCCTCAACACAATGAACTTGACACTCCGGGAAAAAAGTATGAATGCGATCCCGCATGGCGTGCACTTTGGCCATGCCCAGACTGGTTTGGGTTGCATGAATCTGTCGATTGATGTTGGACTCAGCCACCTGATCAAAATCAATCAATGTCAAATGCGCAACACCACACCGAGCCAAAGACTCAGCCACCCACGACCCCACGCCGCCAATACCAACCACGGCAACATGTGCACTGAAAATACGTCTGGCAGGCTCGATGCCAAACAAGCGTTCAACGCCCGCAAAGCGACGGTCTGTCATTTCAAGGTAGACAAACGTTCCTTGGCAGCTACGGCAGCTTCAGACTGTGAATAGGCCTTGACAAGGTCCGTCAAAGTCTTACGTGCGCCTTTGGTGTCTTTCAATTCCAACTGGCAATTGGCCACTGACAAGACCGCCTCCGGCGTGCGCAGGTGTTCAGGGTTGCGAGTAATCAGTGCTCTGAAATTGATAATGGCCTCTTTGTAGTCGCGGCTCGCATATTGCGCATTGCCCAACCAGAACAGGGCAGAGGGTGCGTATTTGCTGATCGGATAACGCCCCAGAAAACTCACGAACAGGTTTTGAGCTGTAACGAAATCACCTTTCCGGAAGGTTGCCAAAGCCCCTTCAAAATCACGTTTCTCAGCCGGTTCAGCCAAGAATTCGAGCCCATCCACCTGGACTTTGAGTGGTTCAAACTGTGCCAGGCGGTTGCCGACAAGTTGCGCCTGATCCTTTTGACTGCGCTGCAAGTCTGCCAGCTCACGCAACAAGGTTTCATGGGATCCGCGCAGCGTTGAAAGTTCTGTTTTCAGAATTTCAATCTGGCGCTGCAAGTCCAGCAGACTTTTGCCTAACGTGGCATTTTCTTCCGCAGCCAAGGCTCGATCTTGTCCAACCTGTTGCTGCACTGCTTCTACCTTTTGGCGTAAATCCAGAATCGCCTTGCGTGCCTCATCATCCTCAAACAAGCCAGCTTGTGCGAAGGTTGCAACCCAAAGACTGCACCCCACAAAAACACAAGACTTCAACAGCTTCAACTGTTTCATGGGGCTACAACTCATTGATAACGGATTTCGGCGCGGCGATTTTTAGCATATGCGGCATCATCTTTGCCAGCCACCGCAGGTTTTTCTTTGCCAAAACTCACCGATTCCATTTGTGATGAAGGCACGCCCAGAATCGACATCGCATTGCGAACCGCATCGGCACGTTTTTGTCCTAATGCCAGGTTGTATTCACGGCCACCGGTTTCATCCGTGTGGCCTTCAATCGCCAATTTGCGACCAGATTGCGCCTTGACCACTCGCACTTGCGCAGCAATCAACGACTGGAATTCAGGTTTGATGACAAAACTATCGTAGTCAAAGTACACCGTACGCGACTGAATAGACCCTTCGGGTGATGCCGTTGATTTGCCCAAATCAACCGGAGCCACACCGGTGCCATTGACACCTGCCGCATTCCCCCCGGAACCTTGCAGCGTGCTCGGTTTGGCATCCACCACAGGCACATCATTCAAGGGTACAGACGTGCCACAAGCTGTCAAAAAAGCAACTGCACACAACGTTGCCAACAAATTTTTCATATTCACACTCCAGAAATTCAAGGTTTAAAAAAAGGACCCCAGTGTGGCTCACGAATATCACCACTTTGGCCATTCAAACGGGTTTTGACTTTGCCATCCAACGTACTGGTCATCAACGCTTCACGACCCTGTTGTTGTGTGGCAAACAACAGCAATTTGCTGTTGGGCGAAAAGCCCGGACTTTCATCAGCTGAAGTTTCAGTGATAGCCGTGCTGATGCCACTGGCCAACTCCATGACATGCAACTTGAAAGCGCCACCCATCCTTGAAATATAAGCCATCCAGCGACCATCTGAACTGATCGCTGGTGAAATGTTGTAAGTACCGGTAAACGTGACACGCTCAACCCCCAGACCGGCAACGGTCACTTTGTAAATTTGCGGCGAACCACCGCGGTCACTGACAAAGAAAATACTTTGTCCATCGGGCGAGAACGCAGGTTCTGTGTCGATGCTGTTGGACTGGATCAAGCGCCTAGGCTCACCACCCGCAGCACTCAGCAAAAACAATTGCGAACCACCGTCACGGCTCAAGGTGACAGCCAGCGTCTTGCCATCAGGTGACCAGGCCGGTGCACTGTTGGAGCCCTTGAAGTTGGCAATCAGCCTGCGTTTGCCAGTGCTGACATTGTGAACATAAATAACCGGCTTGCGCGACTCAAAAGACACGTAAGCCAACTGGTTCCCGTCTGGCGACCAAGCGGGTGAAATGATGGGTTCAGGGCTTGCCAAGGCCGACTGCGCGTTTTCACCATCCGCATCCGCCACCCACAACTGATAGCGCGCCCCGGCCTTGGTCACATACGCAATTCTGGTAGAAAACACGCCCTTGTCACCAGTCAGTTTTTCATAGATGTAGTCAGCTACACGATGCGCAGCCAAGCGCAGGTCAGAAGCGTTCACCGCAAAACCTTGGCCGCCCAGGTCTTGACCTTTAACCACGTCCCACAACCGAAAGCGCACGTCGAAACGGCCATCAGCCAATTTGGAAACACTGCCCGCAGCAAGCGCGTCTGCACCAGACTGACGCAACGCAGACAACTCGGGTTTGGTGCTCTCATCGAGTTGATTCACCGGGGACAAAATCGACCGAAACTGGCCACTGCGCTCAAGATCAGCCAAAACAATGTCCGAAATTTTTTGGTTTAAAGCATCTTGGCCCCGGAACGGTACGACGGTCACAGGCAGTTGGGTTAAGCCCACACCAGCGACTTCAATTCTGAATTGGGCCATGCTCGCCTGTGAACACAACGCGAATACACACGCGATCCCTAAATTTGATAAAAAACGTAGCATGAAATGGTTTTGCCTCCGGGCTGATGGTTCAGTTCAATCGGACGACCTGCACGTCATCCATTGTCGGATTATCGCGGACACCTTTTGTGGCATGCACGACATCTGTCTGGATACGATCCAAAACCCGCTGATGGTTGACATCATCTGCATGACGGCTGTTTTGTCGATGCCACAAATGATAAACCTCGGTGCTGAAAAATCCGTTTTTCCGACATAAACCATGGTGATGCAGCCGCAGCACCAAGTCTGCATCCTCATGCCCCCAACCTTCAAACGATTCATCGAAGCCATTCACCGCATCAAAATCATGTTTCCAAAGCGCGAAATTGCAACTTCGAATTTGCTTCCAGCGAAATGTCGACTCACATTGGCGTGGCGCTTGCGGCCAGTACACCAAATGTGCCAATTTATTGATGTCGCCCTGAATGCGCCAATGCAACCAGTCCAACCAACCAGCCTGCATCAAATCCACGTCTCCCGCAGTCACTTGCTTGCTAAGACGTTCACTCAACAACACCCGATTACCGTTGACAAAACACCCCGGCTGCGCCAACGTTTCATGCGCCCTGACAAATCTGGCATTGGGCACGCAATCGCCATCCAAAAACACCAGGTACTCGCGCTCACTCGCCATGGCTGCCAAGTTTCGGGCCCGTGAAGCCGTGAAACCACGATCAGGATGCCAGACATGTTTGACCTGACATCTGAAGGTTGGTAGCTGCTGGCGCAGCGCGGCCACTGCAAGTGCGCTGGAACCATCGTCTGCAATCACCACCTCATGCTGCTCATCGCATTGCTGTGCCAGCGACTGCAGCACCGCGATCAGTGCGTCGACACGGTTGTAAGTCAGTACCACAAAAGAAATCTTCACCCGCATATCAACGTGATTCCTCGTGCCGCGACATCAACCAGCGCTTGGCATAACGATAGTAGGTACCCTCGGCATTGGAAATAGCCAGCGCCAAGCCCAATTGCCCATCCATGAACCCCCGGCGCAACACATACGTTCGCACAAAAGCCCACGCACCATGCCCTATGGCCCCCCACAAACTAGCCGATTGCCCCCTGGCGCGCAGCGTTTGTGCACCCGCTGTGGAGTAACGATTGGCTTTATCCAGCACGGATTCAAAATCCGGAAAGCTGTAATGCAGCAACGGTGACTTCAACTCACCCACAGCACCCGATACCAGCAGTTTTTCATGCACCAAATCGTCCGAAAACCGGCCCGTACCGGTTTGGAACAATCGCAACACCCAATCTGGTGACCAGCCTGAATACCGCATGAATTGGCCACAATAGCGTGACCGCCGAGGAAACCGGTATGCACACGGCCCATCTGCGCATGCAACCACGCCCAGTATGTCATCGCGCAACGCTGGCGTGACGCGTTCATCGGCATCTATCGACAACACCCAGTCGCCCGTAGCCAGCGCCAAAGCTCGATTTTTTTGTGGCCCAAAGCCGGGCCAATCGGTTGTGACATGAACCAAAGCCCCCAAACCGCGCGCAATTTCTACCGTCCGATCTGAACTCCCGCCATCCAGCACAATGATTTCATCCACAAAGCTCAGGCTGGCAAGACAATCACCAATGTTGGCTTGCTCGTTATGGGTAATGACAATGGCAGAAATACGCATGGGTAGCAAAAACAAAATAAGGCAGCCATCATAGATGACCTTGGCAGCGCGCTGGACTCCGATGTCAGTGCGGTAAAGTCGCTGCGTCCCAAATCCAACTTATGAACCCCTTGAATCGCACGGCCACCAACCTTCGTATTTTTGCTTTTTGCGCCGTAGCGGCATCAGTGAGCCTGCCCATGGCCTGGATCAGCCTGGGCAAATTGATTCTGTTTGCGGCTTGCCTGATCTACCTTGGTTGGCGCTTGTCCACCGGTTCGAAGGACGCGGCGCTGGGCCAGCTCTGGACGATGCGCGTCGTGTTGCTGGCGCTAGCCTGTTTTGCAATCAGCCTCACCTGGAGTGAAGCCCCTTTGGACATTGCTGTATTGGCGTTCGCCAAACACAGCAAGTTGCTTGAAATAGCCATGCTGCTGATTTTGATCAGAAACGCACGTGAGGCGCGTCTTACCCTGGCTGTGTTTTGTGCCAGCCAGGCCATTTTTATTCTGAGTTCATGGAGCATGGCCGCCGGCTTCAGAGTGCCCTGGGCCAGCAGTGACTTGAACACAGCCTACACCTCGGTGGTGTACTCAACCTACCTGGATCAAACCCTGATTTTCGCCGCCGCAGCCGCTGTGCTGTGGCATCTGCGCCTGACTTGGCCAAGCCTGCGATGGGTAACAGGCCTGTTGGCTGCAGCCGCCCTGGTGAACAATTTGCTGTTGCAAGAGGGGCGAACCGGCTACCTTGCCAGCATCACGGTCTTGGTGCTGGCGATGGTGTGGGAGTTGCCGCGAAAATGGCAGCTGTTTTCATGGATCGTGATGCCCATCATCGTGTTATCTGGTGCTTATCTCGGTTCAGACAAAGTGCAGCACCGCGCCTCCCAAGTGTTCCAGGAAACCCAACATTACGCAGCACAAGGCGGCAGTGAAACCTCGTCCGGGTTTCGCTTGCATGCCTGGCGCAGATCGCTGCAAGCCATGGCACAGCAACCCCTGATAGGGCATGGTGTCGGTAGCTGGACAACCGCCGTCAAGCGCATCGAAGGTGAACAGGCCGATCAGGTTTTTGGCAACGGACTGGCCAGCAACCCGCACCAGGAATTCCTGCTGTGGGGTGTCGAACTGGGGTTTGGCGGCACGCTGTTGCTGCTGGCACTGATAAGTGCCGTGGTGCGTGATGCCTTGAAGTTTGAGCTGCCCATGATGCGTGCCACGCTATCGGTCGTAGCCGTCATGGTGGTGGGCTGCATGTTCAATTCTTCACTGTACGATGCCCTGATTGGCGACTTTTTTTGCGTCTCTCTGGGGCTGCTGATGACACTCGGTGTGCGAACTTCAAACCCGCAACATGCGGCATCGGTATGACAGAAACAACACAGTTGGATAGCACCAGTGCGCCCGACACCGAGGCTGTGCGCAGCCTGCTGCAACGCATTCGGCGGCTTGCGCCCTATTTTGGCGCTTTGCCAGGCATCTGGTTGGCAGTAGCCGTCAGCGCCGTCGTCGGTGCAGCCACTGAGCCCATGATTCCAGCGCTACTCAAACCCCTGCTGGACCGGGGCTTCCAGCAAGGTCAGCTCGAAATATGGGAAGTTCCAGCCTCTCTCTTGTTGTTATTTGGCGTGCGTGGCCTGGCCGGCTATGTGTCGCAAATTGGCCTGACACGCATCACGCAGCACGGGCTGCAGTTGCTGCGCCAAGCGATGTTTGCCAAGATTCTGGCGGCAGAACTCAAGCTGTTTACCCAACAAAGCTCAAGCGCCCTGTCCAACACCCTGGTGTACGAAGTGCAAAACGGAGCCACCATGCTGGTCAACGCCATGCTCAGCCTGACGCGCAACGGGCTCACCTTGCTGGCGCTGACCGCCTACTTGTTTTATCTGAACTGGAAACTCACCCTGATTGTTGCAGCCATCTTTCCTGCCGTGGCCTGGGTCATGAAAGTACTGACCCGGCGTGTGCACAAGCTCACCCAAGCCAGCCAGGAAGCCACCGACCAGCTGGCCTATGTGGTGGAAGAAAACGTGTTGGCACACCGCGACATTCGTTTGTACGCAGCCCAAGCTACACAAGCCCGACGGTTTGCCCACTTGAGCGAATCCTTGCGCCGCCTGGCCATGAAATCTACCGTGGCCGGTGCTGCCATGACCCCCATGACGCAAATGCTGGCGGCTGTGGCACTGTCGGCCGTGATCTCGGTGGCCCTGGTGCAAAGCGCCAGCAGTGGCACTTCCGTGGGGGGGTTTGTGGCTTTTGTCACCGCCATGCTGATGATCATTGCACCCGTGCGCCAGCTCTCTGAAGTTTCTGGCCCGATCACCCGGGGTTTGGTGGCGCTGGAGCGTGCGCTGGCACTCATTTCGCAAACCCCGGATGAAACCAGCGGCAAGCACTGCGCCAAACGCGCCCATGGAATGCTTTGTTTTTCAGAGCTAACTGTTGTTTATCCATCAGGGCTAGAGCCAATTTTGACTATAAAAAATCTCACCATCCACCCGGGTGAAACCGTGGCTCTGGTAGGTGCTTCCGGGGCAGGAAAAACAACGCTGGTCAATGTATTGACCCGGTTTGTCGACATTGCCTCGGGCCGTATTGAATTGGATGGCCATGACCTGCGCGACTGGAACCTGGCTTGCCTGCGTGCGCAGTTTTCACTGGTCAGCCAGCAAGTGGTGATGATCAACGACACCGTGGCGGCCAATGTGGCGCTGGGTTTACCCCTTGACGAAACCCGCGTACGGGCATGCCTGGCCAACGCCAATCTGACCGAGTTGATGCAATCGCTGCCCAACGGCATCCACACCTTGGTCGGGCACAACGCCGCGCAACTCTCAGGTGGGCAACGCCAGCG
The DNA here is from genome assembly GCA_041737325.1 of Rhodoferax sp. GTDB lineage: Bacteria > Pseudomonadota > Gammaproteobacteria > Burkholderiales > Burkholderiaceae_C > Rhodoferax. The sequence goes on from JBGSRY010000395.1 coordinate 8,174, forward strand.
CTTGGCCATTGCGCGCGCGCTCTACAAAGATGCGCCGATTTTGATTCTGGACGAAGCCACCTCGGCGCTGGACACCGAGTCAGAACGCGGCGTGCAAGAGGCCTTGAACCGGCTCATGGCCAACCGCACCACCCTGGTGAT
>JBGSRY010000408.1:0-3533 GCA_041737325.1 Rhodoferax sp.
GCTGACCATGTACGCTGAGCCTGGGTTGCGATGTTTGAACTCCGATTGATGTGCCCCGAGCACCAGGTTGAAGCGCTGAGCGAAGCGCTTGACGCGCTCGATGCCCTGAGCGTCAGCGTGGAAGATGCCGATGCCCAGACCGATGCCGAGCAAGCCCTGTTTGGCGAACCCGGCATGCCGCCACCCAAGGGCGGTTGGCAGCGTTCCAGGGTGCTGGCGTTGTTTAACACCCGCGAACAAGCCGGGGCCGCCCTGGACTTGTTGCAAGTGCAAGATTTTTTTGTCGGGTGTGAAGTGCTGGGCATTCAGAATGTGCCCGAGCAGGACTGGGTGCGTTTGACCCAATCTCAATTTGCACCGGTGGAGATCACACCAGAATTCTGGATTGTCCCAACCTGGCACGAACCACCCGCACAAGCGCGCACCGTCATCCGCCTGGATCCCGGTTTGGCGTTTGGCACCGGCACGCACCCCACCACGCGCATGTGCTTGCGTTGGATTGCCCGACAGGGCACGCAGGCTGACACGGTCTTGTCACGGGTGTTGGACTATGGGTGTGGCTCGGGCATCCTGGGCATTGGCGCTGCCAAATTTGGCGCTTCAGAAGTCGACGCGGTCGACATTGACCCGGCTGCGGTGGAATCAACCGTCTTGAATGCACAAGCCAACCATGTGGCGATCCACTGCGGCTTGCCAGAGAGGGCCCAAGGAACCTACCCAACCGTGTTGGCCAATATTCTGGCAACGCCCCTGAAAGTCTTGGCCCCTTTGCTGTGGTCGCACGTGGCCCCTGGTGGCCATTTGGTTCTGGCCGGCATTCTGGAACGCCAGGCCGAGGAACTTAAAGAGGCTTATGCACCGTACTGCGCCTTGACCGTGGCGGATACCGAGGACGGCTGGATACTGATGACTGCGGCGCGCTGACCCCCGTGCATTCATGAGTCTGCTGACCCGCTGCCCCGCCTGCACCACCATTTACCGCGTGGTACCGGATCAACTCCGGATATCGGATGGTTGGGTCAAATGTGGCCACTGTAGCGAGATTTTTGATGCTTCCAAGCACCTGATGGACATCGGCATCCCGGCCACCATACCCGAGCAGCCAGCCAACGAACCAGAAGCCGTTGACCCGCCCCTGCCAACCGTTGAACCAACCGTTGCGGACGAAGCACACGGCACAACAGAGCCCACAAATTCGGGGCTGTCCGCACCGGTAGACCCCCCGCTGGATGTTGCCGACCAAGCCGATGTGGCAACCGTTGCACCAGATTTATCCCCCTCTGCAGTCTCTACCTCAAGTGATAACAACGCTAGGCCCCCATTGCGCTGGGACGACCATCCAGAAACTCAAAACAGCAACCAGGAGCCACCGCCGCCAGAGGGGCCTGAAGATCTGCCACCCTCGTTTCTGACACCACATGCCGTCCGTTCACCATGGAAAAAGCGGCTGGTTCTTGGTGTTTTGGTACTGACCAACGGCTTGCTAGGGCTGACCTTAGTGGCCCAATGGCTGCATGCCGAGAAGGATCGACTGGCGGCGCAGTACCCGACGCTGAAATTGAGTCTGGATCAATTTTGCACACTAGCCCAGTGCACGGTTCAACCGTTGCGACAAATTGAATCACTGAGTGTCGACTCTGTCGGTTTCAGCCAGCTAGGCAAAGAAACGTACCGACTCAACTTTGTTGTAAAGAACGCTTCGGCTCTGCCGTTGGCGCTACCTGCCATAGAACTGTCCTTGACGGATGCACAAGATGAACCGGCCTACCGCCGTGTTTTCAACGCCATCGAACTCGCAGACACCAACCCAGTGATCAACGCAGGGGCCGAATGGGCGACCAGTGTGGTGCTGAAGGTTGATTCCGAATCTGTAGCCAAACCCGTTCGCGGGTATCGTCTGCTGATTTTTTACCCCTGAACAACGCGCACGAAAAAAAACCCGGTGCACAGGTGCATCGGGTTTGCATCCACGGGTGCAATGCTCAGGGTTTTGAGCCTGTAGGAAATGGCCATGCAGCCTGAGGGCTGAGCGTGGTTTTGGCAGCTGTGGCTGGTTTTGCCGCTGGAGCGGCTTTTTTCGGGGCTGGTTTGGCTGCCGGTTTTTTTGCTGCAGCTTTGGCAACGGGCTTCTTGGCAGCTGGTTTTTTTGCAACCACAGCCTTCTTCGCAACGGGTTTTGCAACCGGTTTTTTAGCAGCGACCACTTTCTTCGCTACTGCTTTCTTCGCTACTGCTTTTTTAGCCGGTGCCGCTTTTTTGGCAGGCGCAGCTTTTTTGGCAGCAGGTTTCTTTGCCGGTGCAGCTTTTTTTGCTACTGGCTTCTTGGCTGGTGCAGCTTTTTTGGCTGGTGCAGCTTTCTTCGCCACTACTTTTTTGGCTGGCGCAGCAGCCTTCTTGACGACGGCTGCTTTTTTAGCAGGAGCCGCTTTCTTTGCTACAGCCTTTTTGGCCGGAGCCACTTTCTTTACCACAGCCTTTTTTGCTTGGGCCGCTTTTTTTGCGGCTGGTTTTTTTGCAGTTGCCATTGAGTTCTCCTTGATCAATTTACAAAGAGCACTTCACGCAATCAGTTTGCGTCAAGTGATCCATGGTGTTGGGCGAGTTCCCAGCACCATGAACGGGGGTACACAAAACCTGCCCAGCATCGCTGGCGCTGCAGGTTTGTGAAAATAAAACAGCCATGACTCGCACTTATTCCCAGGACAACGCGCCGCCAGACTGGTACTCAATGACCCGGGTTTCAAAGAAATTACGTTCTTTCTTTAAATCGATCATTTCGCTCATCCAGGGGAACGGATTTTCTTCATTGGGAAACAAGGCTTCCAGACCAATCTGGGTTGCACGCCGGTTCGCGATATAGCGCAGGTAGCCTTTGAACATGGACGCATTCATGCCCAGCACACCACGCGGCATGGTGTCTTCTGCGTACCGGTACTCAAGATCAACAGCGGTAGCAAATAAAGCCTTGATTTCGGCTTTGAATTCAGGTGTCCAGAGTTGTGGGTTTTCAAGCTTCAGCTGGTTGATCAGGTCAATGCCAAAATTGCAGTGCATGGACTCATCGCGCAAGATGTATTGGTACTGCTCGGCCGCACCGGTCATTTTGTTTTGTCGACCCAACGCAAGAATTTGGGTAAAGCCAACATAGAAAAACAAACCTTCCATCAAACACGCAAACACGATCAACGATTTGAGCAGGGTTTGGTCTGCGCCAGGCGTACCGGTTTTGAAGGCCGGGTTCATGATGGCTTCAATGAACGGCAGCAAGAATTCGTCTTTGTCACGTATCGACTGCACTTCTTGGTAAGCGCTGAAAATCTCACCCTCGTCAAGCCCCAACGACTCCACGATGTACTGGTAAGCATGGGTGTGAATGGCTTCTTCAAAGGCCTGCCGAAGTAAAAATTGGCGGCACTCGGGGGCGGTGATATGGCGGTACGTGCCGAGCACGATATTGTTCGCCGCCAACGAATCGGCGGTGACAAAAAAACCGAGATTGCGTTTGATGATGCGCCGCTCGTCTTCGCTCAAAC
>JBGSRY010000437.1:0-3536 GCA_041737325.1 Rhodoferax sp.
GTGACCCCGCCAAGCTGGCCGCCAAAGAAGCCGAATACAAAGCCCGCTTTGCCAACCCCTTTGTGGCCGGCGCGCGCGGCTTCATTGACGACGTGATTTTGCCCAGCGAGACGCGCAAACGCATCTGCCGCAGCCTGGTGATGCTCAAAGACAAAAAGCTTGAGAACCCGTGGCGCAAACACGGCAACATTCCGTTGTGAGCAACAGCATGAAGACATGGACGCTGATGCACTTGGACGGGAGCGTGCCACCCGGGCGCTTTGCTTCGTGTCCCCCGGTCTTCGGCCTCCTCCTTGACCTACGCAAAGCACCCAGGCGGCCCACTCCTGAACCGGCTGATGGCGCTGCAATGCGCGTAATACAAAAACTGATTTCCGAATAGGAGCCAACATGTTTAAAAAAATTCTGATTGCCAACCGCGGCGAAATCGCCTGCCGCGTCATCACCACCGCCAAAAAAATGGGCATCCAAACCGTGGCGGTGTATTCCGAGGCCGACAAAGATGCACGCTTTGTCTTGTTGGCTGACGAGGCGGTGTGCATTGGCGCACCGCCCAGCCGCGACAGCTACCTGGTGGCTGACAAGATCATTGCCGCCTGCAAACAAACGGGCGCAGAGGCTCTGCACCCCGGCTACGGTTTTTTGAGTGAAAACGCCGAATTTGCCAAACGCGTGGAAGCCGAAGGCATTGTTTTCATCGGCCCTAAACACTATTCCATGGCGGCCATGGGCGACAAAATCGAGTCCAAAAAGCTCGCCGGTGCGGCCGGTGTGAATTGCATCCCGGGGGTTAACAGTGCCATTGAATCGGCCGATGAGGCCGTCAAAATTGCCCAGGGCATTGGCTACCCCGTCATGATCAAAGCCAGCGCGGGCGGTGGCGGCAAGGGCTTGCGCGTGGCCTACAACGACAAGGAAGCCTTTGAAGGCTTCACCAGCTGCCGCAACGAAGCCCGCAACAGCTTTGGCGATGACCGGGTGTTTGTCGAAAAATTTGTTGAGGAGCCGCGCCACATCGAAATCCAGCTCATTGGCGACAGCTTTGGCAACGTGGTTTACCTCAACGAGCGTGAATGCTCCATTCAGCGCCGTCACCAAAAAGTGATTGAAGAAGCCCCCAGTCCCTTCATCAGCGATGCGACCCGCAAGGCCATGGGCGAACAAGCGGTGCAGCTGGCCAAAGCGGTCAAGTACCAAAGCGCCGGCACGGTGGAGTTTGTGGTGGGCAAAGACCAGAGTTTCTATTTTCTTGAGATGAACACCCGCCTGCAGGTCGAACACCCGGTTACCGAATGCATCACCGGGCTGGACTTGGTCGAGCTCATGATCCGTGTTGCGGCGGGCGAAAAACTGCCCCTGACGCAAGCCGAGGTCAAACGCAACGGCTGGGCCATGGAGTGCCGCATCAACGCCGAAGACCCGTTTCGCAACTTTTTGCCGTCCACTGGCCGCCTGGTGCGCTTTGCCCCGCCCAAACAAACCATGGCGCAGGCCAATACCACCGACTGGTTTGGTGTGCGGGTCGATACCGGTGTGCAGGACGGTGGCGAGATTCCCATGTATTACGACTCGATGATTGCCAAGCTCATCGTGCACGGGGTCGACCGGCTCGATGCCATTGCCAAGATGCGCGAGGCGCTCAATGGCTTTGTGATTCGCGGCATCAACAGCAGCATCCCGTTTCAGGCTGCCTTGTTGGCGCACCCCAAATTTGTCGCTGGCGACTTCAACACCGGGTTCATTGCCGAACACTACGCCCATGGTTTCAAGGCTGAAGATGTGCCGCACGAAGACCCGCATTTCATGCTGGCGTTGGCGGCCTTTGTGCGGCGCAAGTCACGCGAACGCGCAGCCAGCCTGTCGGGCCAATTGCCGGGTTATGCCGTGGATGTGGGCAGCGACTATGTGGTCGTCACCCTGGGCGAAGATGGGGCCAATGCCTACACCCCGGTGCATGTCGATGAAAATGCAGGTAAAGCAGGCTACGCCCGAATAAAAATAAGGGCAAGTAGCTATGAAATTTGTAGTGACTCACGGCTCAATGACATTTGCATCATCGGCACGGTGAATGGCGCAGCATTCACCGCACAAGTTGAGCGTGGCACGCCCAAAAACCCCCTGGCGCTGCGCGTGCAGCACAACGGCACGCGCTTGGATGTGCTGGTGATTTCACCGCGCATGGCTGAGCTGCACACCTTGATGCCCTTCAAGGCCGCACCCGACATGAGCCGCTACGTGCTCTCGCCCATGCCGGGTTTGCTGGTGGATGTGGCCGTGCAGGTGGGCCAAAAAGTGCAAGCCGGTGAGCGTGTGGCGGTGATTGAAGCCATGAAGATGGAGAACGTGCTGTTTGCCGCTGCCGATGGCGTGGTGGGCAAAGTATTGGCAGCCAAGGGCGAAAGCCTGACGGTTGACCAGCCGATTGTGGAGTTTGCATGAGTGCGGTGCAACGTCCCTTCAAGGTGCTGGGCATCCAGCAAATTGCCATCGGTGGCCCCAGTAAAACGCGCCTGCAAAAGCTGTGGGTGGACATGCTGGGGCTGCAAGTGACTGGCACGTTTCAAAGCGAGCGCGAAAACGTGGATGAAGACATCTGTGCCATGGGCACGGGCCCGTTCAAGGTCGAGGTCGATTTGATGCAACCCATGGATGCAGACAAAAAACCCGCCGTGCATGCCACGCCGTTGAACCACGTGGGCCTGTGGATTGATGACTTGCCCAAGGCGGTGGCGTGGCTCACCGCCCAGGGCGTGCGCTTTGCGCCAGGCGGCATCCGCAAGGGTGCGGCGGGTTTTGACATTTGTTTTTTGCACCCCAAGGCCAACGACGAGTTCCCGATAGCGGGTGAAGGTGTCTTGATCGAGATGGTGCAAGCGCCGCCCGAGGTGGTCACGGCTTTTAGCAAGCTGAGTTGAGCAGTATTTGATGCTGGTTTTCCCTTGATTGAAGGGAATTCTTAAGGGGTAACATCGCGCCACTAATAGCTAGACGAATCGATGCAGCATGTTGGACTTGATACTTAAACCTGGCCTCTGGTTGATGCGGCGTTTGTCCAATGGGCAAAAGCTGCTGTTGCTGTTGCTGGTGAGCGCCGGGCCGCTGTTGGCTTTGGTGCTGGCTTACCAACTGCTCGGATCGGTCGGCAGTGGCCTGATGTACACAGCTGCAGTGGCCGGTTTGCTGGCACTGTATCTGGGGGCTACTTTTCACCATTCAGTCAGCACCGACCTGGCCCAAGTGCAGCAGGCCATGGATGCGCTGGTTCAAGGCAATTTGCGCTTCAAGCCCACCGTGCAAGGCAACGATGAGTATGCGGCCTTGCTCAGTGCGGCAAGCCGCATTGGCACGCACATATCGTCCATGGTGGCCAACGTGCGCAGCAACGCGGCGTTTGTAGCCCATGCCGGGCACAGTCTGGCGGGGGCGGAGTTCTGGTATCAGGGAACCAACGGAGAGCGGTTTGCCACTCGAGACGATTTTGAGATGACCGGCGATGCATCGGAATTTGTTCACACGGGCAATGAGATCTTTCGAAG
>JBGSRY010000461.1:0-2458 GCA_041737325.1 Rhodoferax sp.
GCCTGGTTGGCCCCGGCTTCCTGCATGTGGTAACCCGAAATGCTGATCGAGTTGAACTTGGGCATGTTCTTGGCCGTGTACTCGATGATGTCGCCAATGATGCGCATGGAAGGCTCTGGCGGATAGATGTAGGTGTTGCGCACCATGAACTCTTTGAGGATGTCGTTCTGGATCGTGCCTGAGAGTTGGTCTTGTGAAACGCCCTGCTCTTCGGCGGCAATCACATAACCAGCCAACACCGGCAACACGGCACCGTTCATGGTCATGGACACACTGACCTTGTCCAGCGGAATCTGGTCGAACAAAATCTTCATGTCCTCCACCGAATCAATCGCCACACCAGCCTTGCCCACGTCGCCTGTCACACGCGGATGGTCGCTGTCGTAGCCGCGGTGCGTGGCCAGATCAAACGCCACACTCACGCCCTGCCCACCTGCGGCCAGCGCCTTGCGGTAGAAAGCGTTGGATTCTTCAGCGGTGGAGAACCCTGCGTATTGGCGGATGGTCCACGGCCGCACCGCGTACATGGTGGCCTGCGGGCCGCGCAAAAACGGCTCAAAGCCGGGCAGCGTGTCGGCGTAGGGTAAGTTGGCCGTGTCCGCCGCGGTATACAAGGGCTTGACACTGATGCCATCTGGCGTTTGCCAGTTCAGCGCGTCCACGTTGCCACCGGGGGCGGATTTGGCGGCAGCTTTGGCCCAGGCATCAAGGTTGCTGGACTGAAATTCTGGCGTTGGACTTGTCATGGTGTAAGCAGTTGTGGGTTGGGCGAAAAGCATATTCCCTTTGCGGGATGATGCCAACTCAATCAGGCGAGTTTACGTTATTTATAATTATTGATGCAAAAAATTCCACCCAGCTTACAATTCCATGCATGGCCGCCATTTCATTAGCACCCCGTGCACTCTACGAAGAAGTCGCTGAACTGCTGCGTCAGCGCATTTTTAACCATCAACTGGAACCGGGCAGCTGGATCGACGAGCTCAAAATTGCGCAGGATTACGGCATCAGCCGCACACCGCTGCGTGAGGCCTTGAAGGTTTTGGCAGCCGAAGGCCTGGTGACCATGAAGGTGCGCCGGGGAGCCTACGTGACCGAGGTTTCTGAGCGCGATTTGGCTGATGTCTATCACCTGCTCAGTCTGCTGGAATCAGATGCTGCTGGTGTCGTGGCCACAACCGCCTCAGAGGCACAAATGCGCGAGCTGGAGTCACTGCACCAGGAGCTGGAGCATGCAGCCAAACCGGAAAAAATTGACCGGGAACGTTTTTTTGAAATCAACGAGCGTTTTCACATGCGCTTGCTTGAAATTGCCAACAACCGCTGGCGTGACCAGATGGTGGCCGACCTGCGCAAAGTGATGAAACTCAATCGACACAACTCGCTGCTGAAGTCTGGCCGCATACAGGAGTCCTTGAACGAACACCGGGCGGTGATGGATGCTTTAGCCGCCCGCGACAGCGCCCTTTGCCAAGCACGCATGCAAGAACATTTCAAGAACGGACTTGAAGCGGCAAACTGAGACAGGAAACAAAGGGCAAGTGTCTGGATGGCCTGCCCGGAGGGGATCGAACCCCCGACCCACAGCTTAGAAGGCTGTTGCTCTATCCAACTGAGCTACGGGCAGAGATCACGAGAATTGAATGGTCGGGGCGAAAGGATTCGAACCTTCGACCCTCTGGTCCCAAACCAGATGCGCTACCAGGCTGCGCTACGCCCCGACTCTGCTATTGTAATGGCTCAATGATTGGTTTCCAGCCTTGAAGCAACACTGCACCAACAACTTTTCCGTATGACCACCCAACCGACACCTCCTTTGACGTGGCTCGAAGCTGGCCAGCCCTTTCCACTTTGGCGGCAAACGTGGGGGGAAGACAGCCCCGCTCCAGGCTTGTTGTGCGCCGGAAACGATCTGGAAGTGACGACACTGAAACAGGCTTACACCTGCGGTATTTTCCCGTGGTACAGCACAGGGCAACCACTGCTTTGGTGGTGTCCCGACCCACGCATGGTGCTGCAGCTAGACCACTTTCGCGTGTCGCAATCGTTTAAAAAAACACTTAAAAAATTCATGCGATCACCGGCGTGCGAAATTCGCATCGACGACGCGTTTACCGAAGTGATGCAAGCCTGCAGCACCAGCCCAAGGCGTGGACAGTCTGGCACGTGGATACTGCCGGAAATGATCAATGCCTACACCAGACTGCATCGGGCAGGTATGGCGCACAGTGTCGAAACCTGGGTCAACGGACAACTGATGGGTGGTTTGTATTGTGTCGGTATAGGACATGCCGTGTTTGGCGAGTCGATGTTTCACCGCACCACAGATGCGTCCAAAATTGCCTTGGCTGCATTGGTGGCGTTGTGCCGCCAGCACCAGGTGGTGCAAATTGACTGCCAACAAAACACCAACCATCTGGCATCGCTGGGCGCAGCTGAAATGCCACGAGAAGAATTT
>JBGSRY010000464.1:0-11346 GCA_041737325.1 Rhodoferax sp.
CACGCGATACCGTGATCGGGCTGACACCCGCAGCGCGTGCGACATCCGCCAAGGTGATGCGACCGGTGGCACGGGATCGAGGGTGAGGTTTGGAGCTAGACATAGGGTAAATACGGGGGCACGTGGGTTTTTACAGGTGTAGGATAGCGCTATCCAAACGACAAGGTCAAGTTAAAAGTCTGTTGATTGTGGCGCACCCAGTGCGTCCCCTCGCCCGACCCTAACCCGTACTTGTCGTTTTATTTAAACCTTTTTGGATAGCGCTATCCAATTCATTGCAGAACCAGATGCAGTCTTCTATTGTGATCATGGGGGTGGCCGGTTGCGGCAAGTCCAGCCTGGGCCAGGAGGTGGCAGCTGCGCAACAATGGCCACTGATTGAAGGCGACGATTTTCACAGCCCCGACAACCGCGCCAAGATGAGCCAAGGCGTGGCTCTGACCGACGCCGACCGCGCGGGTTGGCTGGACACGCTGGCCCAGCAGTTGGCCTTGCACCCGCAAGGGGTGGTGTTGACCTGCTCCGCCCTGAAGTGCGCTTACCGCACCCGCTTGCGCCAGGCCAGCCCGGGGTTGCACTTTGTGTTTTTGGAGATCAGCCCTGAGGCCGCCCAAGCCCGCGTGCTGGCGCGTGCGCACGAACATTTTTTCTCGACCAAACTGGTGGACAGCCAATTTGCCACACTGGAAGTTCCCAGCGGTGAGCCTGGTGTGCTGACGCTGGATGCCACACGGCCACTGGCGCAACTGCAAACCCAAGTCAGCCACTGGCTACAAACGCTGGAGGCCGTATGAGCACCCGCAGCAACGCATCTGAAAAATTACCCTCACTCACCCGCCTGAGCCAGACTGCCATGGCGATTTGTCTGGGCATCATGGCGCTATCCGTTTTTGTCAATGTGGTGTTGCGCTATGGCTTTGGCAGTGGCGTGGCCGCCAGCGAGGAACTGTCACGCCTGCTGTTTGTCTGGATGGTGTTCATTGGTGCGACCGCCGCTTACCCGGTGGGCGAACACATGGCCTTCGTCAGCTTTGTGGCGGCGCTGCAAAAACACCCGCAGCTGATGCGTGCCGCCACGGTGTTGATCCGGCTGCTGGTGTTGCTGGCTTGTGTGTTGCTGGGCCGTGGCGCCTGGCAGCAAGTGTTGGTGGGGCTGGACAGCCACTCGGTGGTGCTGCGTTACCCCACCGCGCTGCTGCCCCTGCCCGCCTTGCTCTGCGCTGCGGCCATTGGGGTCATGGCCCTGATTGAACTGATCCAACACAAGCCGCTGCACCTGGGTCACGGCGCACAACCGGAGTAACGCGCATGTCAACTGAAGCCATGGCTTTTATCGTGTTCATTGGCGGCATGTTGTCGCTGATCGGGCTGGGTCTGAACATGGGCCTGGCACTGGTGCTGACCGGCGCGGGCATGGCCTGGGTGCTGGACTTTTGGGACACCCAACTGCTGGCACAAAACCTGGTAGCGGGGGTGGACAGTTTTGCCCTGCTGGCAGTGCCGTTTTTCATTTTGGCCGGTGAGTTGATGAACGCCGGTGGCATCAGCCAGCGCATCATCACCATGGCGCAGGCCTGGGTCGGACACATTCGCGGTGGCCTGGGTTTTGTGGCCATTGGCGCTGCCGTGGTGATGGCCAGCATGAGTGGCTCGGCGCTGGCCGACACGGCCGCGCTGGCCACCATTTTGCTGCCGATGATGCGCCAGCAGGGTTACCCCATGGCCACCTCGGCGGGGCTGATTGCCTCAGGCGGCATCATCGCCCCCATCATTCCCCCGAGCATGCCGTTCATCATTTATGGCGTGACGACCAATACCTCGATTTCGGCGCTGTTCATGTCGGGCATCGTGCCGGGGCTGATCATGGGGGTTGGGTTGATTGTGGCCTGGAAGCTGGTGCTGCGCGACCTGCAACTGCCCAAAGGCGAGCCCTTGCCCATGCAACAGCGGCTGGTCACCACACTGAAAGCCTTCTGGGCCTTGCTGATGCCGGTGATCATCATCGGTGGCATGAAATCGGGCGTGTTCACCCCCACCGAGGCGGCGGTGGTGGCGGCGTTTTACGCGCTGCTGATCTCGCTATTTGTACACCGTGAGATGAAGCTCACGCAGGTCTATGACGTGCTGGTGCGCGCCGCCAAAACCACCGCTATCGTCATGTTTCTGTGCGCCGGGGCGCAGGTGGCCAGCTACATGGTGACGCTGGCCGATTTGCCCAATGTGCTGACCGGCTGGCTGGGGCCGCTGGTGGAAAACCCCAAACTGCTGATGGCGGTGATGATGGGGGTGCTGATTTTGGTCGGCACCTCGCTGGACCTGACACCCACCATTTTGATTTTTGCCCCGGTGCTGCTGCCGATTGCCGTCAAGGCCGGCATCGACCCGGTGTATTTCGGCCTGATGTTCATTTTGAATGGTTCCATTGGCCTGATCACACCCCCGGTGGGCACGGTGCTCAACGTGGTAGCCAGCGTGGGCCGCATGCCGCTGCACGATGTGATCAAAGGGGTGAGCCCGTTTCTGATCGCTTATGTGTTGATCCTGTTCCTGTTTGTGTTGTTCCCGCAGATCGTGACCGCACCCCTGGTGTGGATGCGTTGATTTTCCCCCGTGTTTTTCCCTCTGTTCATTTTTAACCCTGGAGATATTTCATGACATTGCTTCGCAGAACCCTCATTGCTGTTGCCAGCGCCGCCGTGCTCGGTGCGTCGTTTTCTGCCCTGGCGCAAGACATCAAACCGCGCCTGATCCGCTTTGGCTACGGCCTCAACGAGCAAAGCAATCAGGGCCGTGCCGCCAAGGTGTTTGCCGACGAGGTGGCCAAACGCTCGGGTGGCAAGATGAAGGTGCGCGCCATTGGTGCAGCCGCGCTGGGCCCGGACAACCAGATGCAACAAGCCCTGATTGGTGGCGCACAGGAAATGATGGTTGGCTCTACCGCCACGCTGGTGGGCATCAGCAAGGAAATGGCCATTTGGGACACGCCGTTTTTGATCAGCAACACCAAAGAGGCCGACGCGCTGCTGGACGGCCCGATTGGCGACAAGGTACGCGCCAAGCTGCAGGACAAAGGTCTGGTGGGCCTGGCCTACTGGGAAAACGGTTTTCGCAACCTGACCAACAGCAAACGCGCCATCACCAAGATGGAAGACATGAACGGCATCAAGCTGCGCGTGATGCAAAACAACGTGTTTCTGAGCAGCTTCCAGACGCTGGGGGCGAACGCCATTCCCATGGCTTTCTCGGAATTGTTCAGCGCACTGGAAACCAAAACCGTGGATGGCCAGGAAAACCCGTTCAACACCATTTTGTCGAGCAAGTTTTACGAAGTGCAAAAGTACATGACAGTCACCAACCACGTGTACAGCCCGTGGATCGTCACGGTCAGCAAGAAGTATTGGGACGGCTTGTCCAAAGACGAGCAAAAAGTGTTGAGTGATGCCGCCCAGGTGAGCCGGGACTTTGAGCGCAAAGACACCCGCGACGAAGCCTACAACGCCATGGCCAACCTGAAAGCCAAGGGCATGGAGATCAACGAGCTTTCACCCGCTGAAGCCACCCGAATGCGTGACAAGCTGACCAAGGTCTATGCCCTGATCGCCGCGGATGTGGGCATGGACTTGTGGAACGAAACGCAGGCCGAGTTGAAGAAAATCCGCGCGAGCAAATAAACCATTTCCTTGATCGTTGCGATCATGCCGCCCGTGCTTGCTGCGTGGGTGGCATGGCGTGCATCGGCCAACGCTCGCTGGCCAGCACGCGCTGGGCGTTGAGGCTGGCAATCGGGATCGACGCGTCCTGCGGAATGCCGCCCGACAGTTGCAACGCCAGGTAGCGGCCGCAGCAGACGCGCAAAAATGAGGCAAAGTTTTCGACCTCACCGCGCGCTTCGATCAGTTCATCATAGAGCTTGGTGCACAGCTGCGGCACGCTCATGGCGTCGCGCTGGGCAATGTCAGTCAGCACATTCCAGAACAGGTTCTCCAGCCGGATGCTGGTGGCCATGCCATGCAGGCGCACCGAGCGGGCGCGGCAGTCGTACAGCTGCGGGTCGGCGTTGATGAAAACCTGGCACATGGGCGGCTCCGGGAAGAAACGTGGAATGTGCGCAGCATGAAGCCCGCGACGGCGAGTGTCAATTCGGACAAACCATGGACATGGATGCCGGCTCGGGTCCGGCATGACAAGCGTGGCCCGGCACGACAACTGACCGTCGGCAGACTGGTTCCGCTTTACAACGTGATTTTTGTGCCCAGCAGCACCAGAAACTGTGCAATCCACGCCGGGTGCGCGGGCCAGGCCGGTGCACTGACCAGGTTGCCTTCGGTGAACGCGCCGTCAATCGGAATCTGCGCGTACTTGCCTCCCGCGCGCTCCACTTCCACCTGGCAGGCGGGGTAGGCCGAGCAGGTGCGCCCCTTGAGCACGTCCGCCCCAGCCAACAACTGCGCCGCGTGGCAGATGGCCGCCACCGGTTTGTTGGCATCAAAAAAATGCCGCACCATGGCCACCACCGCCGGGTAGGTGCGCAAGTATTCCGGGCCACGGCCCCCGGGCAGCAGTAGCGCGTCATAGTCCTGCGCTTTCACGTCGGCAAAGGTGGCGTTCAGGGCAAAGTTGTGGCCCGGTTTTTCGCTGTAGGTTTGCGCACCTTCAAAGTCGTGAATGGCGGTCTTGATGGCATCACCCGCTTTTTTGTCCGGGCACACCGCATGCACCGTGTGACCCACGGCCAGCAGCGCCTGGAACGGCACCATGGTTTCGTAGTCTTCACAGTAGTCACCGCAGATCATCAGGATTTTTTTGGCAGCCATGTCGGTCTCCTTCAATGTAGTTTTGGGAGACCAATTCTTAGCCAGCCACGCGATGCCGTGGTGGTAATGGGCTGTGACAACTTCGGGCGGATGAGGATCAATAGAAGCTTGAAATTACTATAGAACTTATAGCTTCAAGCCCATTAGAACAAAGGGCTACAGGCCATTTTCTTACATATTTCAGCTGATCAACCGCGTCAGCGCTTCCTGGTACTTGGCCGAAGTTTTTTCGATCACCTCGCGCGGTAGGTGCGGTGCGGGCGGGGTTTTGCTCCAGGGCTTGCCTGCCACCTGGGCAGTCTCCAGCCAGTCGCGCAAAAACTGCTTGTCAAAACTGGGCGGGTTGCTGCCTTCCTGGTAGCTCTCAGCTGGCCAGTAGCGTGACGAGTCAGGGGTGAGCACTTCGTCCATCAAGATCAGCTCTCCGTCTTTGTCCAGACCAAATTCAAACTTGGTGTCGGCAATGATGATGCCTTTGGTGGCCGCAATGTCACTGGCGGCTTTGTAGAGCGCAATGCTGATGTCGCGGATGCGCGTGGCCAAATCCACCCCGATCATGTCCACGGTTTTCTCGAAGGTGATGTTCTCGTCGTGGTCACCCATTTCGGCCTTGGCCGCCGGGGTGTAGATGGGCTCGGGCAGCTTGCTGGCGTTCTTCAGGCCAGCGGGCAATTTGACACTGCAGACCGCGCCGTTTTCCTGGTACTCCTTCCAACCGCTGCCCGCCAGGTAGCCGCGAACCACGGCCTCCACCAGAATCGGTTTCAGACGTTTGACCAGCATGGAGCGGCCCGCCACTTGCGGTGTCTCAAAGGCACTGACCACGCTCTCGGGCGCGTCGCCGGTGAGGTGGATCGGGCAGATGTTCAAGCCCTTGGGGCCGAGTTTGTCAAACCAGAACAGCGCCATTTGCGTCAGCAACACGCCCTTGCCCGGAATAGGTTGCCCCATGATCACGTCAAAGGCGCTGATGCGGTCGCTGGCCACCATCAGAATGCGGTCGTCGCCCACGGCGTAGTTGTCACGCACCTTGCCGCGTGCCAGCAGAGGGAGTGAGGTGATGTTGGAGGTGTGCAGGGCGGATGAGGAAGTGGTCATGGTGATAAGTTCAGTGAAAAAACAATCAGGAAATAAGTTGGAGTTTAGGTTCGATGCTGGCAATGGCAGCAAAATCGCGATCTTGCGCCAGCAGCGGCTCGCTGGCTTCTATTGCGCAGGCAGCAATCAGGCAGTCATTGGGGCTGCGCACGGTGAAGCCTTGCCAGCGGCAGCGCGCGTACAACAGTGCCGCGTTTCGGGACAACGACCACGGGTCGGCACTGACAAAGGCGGGCATGGTGTCAAGTAATTCTTGCAGTTCATGAAAAATGACGGGTTTGCTGGCACCCTGCAACACCTCGCGGTAAATGACATCAGGCAGCCAGACTTTTTCACCCTCCCGAAAAGCACGTCGCAGTCGCCGATCAGCGGATGAGTCGCTGGCACGCAAGAACTCTATCCAAGCAGACGTGTCGGCAATCATGCATCTGCCGCCTGCGATTTATTGGCAGGTTTCTGTCGCGAAACCTTGCCTGATTTGGTCACGGCAGCAACGGGCTGGGTAAGCAAGGTGTCTGCTTGCTTCTCAACAGCGACGCGCGCCTCTTCAAACGTATGCCAGCCGCGGCGTGCCAATGCCTCAGGGGTCAATCCATACGGGCCGCGGGGGTCGTAATCCGGGTCAAGCACGTCAGAGCCACGCAGCGCCAGCAAACCTGAGTAATCCGGTTTGCGCACAAATGCCCGCAAAGCGGCCTCCACCGCTGCTTTTTTGGTGGTCACGCCTGCGCGCAACATAGCTTGGGCGATGAGATCGTCATCAATCACGATATTGGTTCGGGTATTCATGGACATCCTTTACAACATACACATTTTATGTGTATGACGAAATTATGCCGCATGCCAGACAGACATCAGCGTGTCAGGCACTTGCAACGCCTGCAGCAGGTCGTTGCTGAAGGTGTCAGTTCACCACCTGTGCCAGCTCGCCACGAGCGTAGCGCGCGGCCACATCTTTCAGGCCTAAGCCTTTGATCTTGCTGCCTTGGCCTTCGCAGCCGAACTCCAGGTAGCGCTGTTTGCACAAGGCTTTGGCGGCTTCACGGGCCGGTTTGAGCCAGTCGCGGGCATCAAACTTTTCAGGGTTTTCAGCCATGAATTTGCGCACCGCACCGGTCATGGCCAGGCGGATGTCGGTGTCGATGTTGATCTTGCGCACGCCAAATTGAATCGCCTTTTGAATCTCTTCCACCGGCACGCCGTAGGTTTCGCGCATCTTGCCGCCGTACTGGTTGATGATGGCCAACGACTCTTGCGGCACCGAGCTGGAGCCATGCATCACCAGGTGCGTGTTGGGAATGCGTTTGTGGATGGCCATGACGCGGTCAATGGCCAAAATGTCGCCGGTGGGCTTGCGGGTGAATTTGTAGGCCCCGTGGCTGGTACCAATGGCAATGGCCAGTGCATCCAACTGGGTGCGTTTGACGAAGTCGGCCGCTTGCTCGGGGTCGGTCAGCATTTGCTCACGCGTCATGTGGGCATCGGTACCATGGCCGTCTTCCTTGTCGCCCTTGCCGGTCTCCAGACTGCCCAGGCAACCCAGCTCGCCTTCTACTGTCACGCCAACGGCGTGCGCCATCTCGACCACTTTGCGGGTGACTTCGGTGTTGTACTCAAAGCTGGCAATGGACTTGCCGTCACTCATCAAAGAGCCGTCCATCATGACCGAGCTAAAGCCTAAGTTAATCGCGCCCTGGCACACGTCGGGGCTTTGGCCGTGGTCCTGGTGCATCACCAGCGGAATGTGCGGGTAGGCCTCAACGGCGGCCAGAATCAGGTGTTTGATAAACGGTTCGCCCGCGTATTTGCGCGCCCCGGCGCTGGCCTGCAGAATCACCGGCGCGCCCACCTCGTCCGCAGCCATCATGACGGCTTGCACCTGCTCCAGGTTGTTGACGTTGAAAGCCGGAATGCCGTAGCCATTGGCGGCGGCGTGGTCAAGCAGTTCGCGCATGGAAACGAGAGCCATGATGATTTCCTCTGAAGTTGGTAACTGGGTGGTAACTAAAACCCATTTTAGCGACGCAACTTGCAGCTGGCTGAACTGCACCCGCAGGTCAGAAGAATGCCCCGCCCCCCACGCGCGATACCCCTGCGGCTTAACTCACCCGGCAAATCTTCAACATATTCGTGCCGCCTGGTGAACCCATGGGCTCGCCGCAGGTGATGGCGTACACGTCACCGGTTTGCACCACGCCACGCGATTTGAGCTCGGCTTCGGCCTGCTTCAAGGCGGTGTCGCGGTCATTGCTGGTGTCGCTGAACAACGGCCGCACGGTGCGATACAGCGTCATGCGGCGCTGCGTGGCCAGCTTGGAGGTGATGGCGTAGATGGGAATCTGAATCAAATGGCGACTCATCCACAGTGCGGTGGAGCCACTATCGGTCAGTGCCACAATGGCTTTGGCTCCCATGTGATGCGCAGTAAACAGCGCACCCATGGCAATGGCATGGTCGATGCGGCTGAAGGTCTTGCCAGTGAAGTCTGCCTCAAGCTTGAGGGTATTGCCGCTCTCTGCCGCGTGGCAAATTTTGGCCATTTCAACCACCGTTTCCAGCGGGTACTTGCCCGCAGCGGTTTCGGCCGACAGCATCACGGCATCGGTGCCGTCCAGCACGGCGTTGGCCACGTCCGACACCTCGGCGCGGGTGGGAACCGGGTTGGTGATCATGGACTCCATCATCTGCGTGGCGGTGATCACCACACGGTCATGTTCACGCGCCAGTTTGATCATGCGCTTTTGCAGGGCTGGCACCACGGCGTTACCCACTTCCACCGCCAGGTCACCACGCGCCACCATGATGCCGTCGCTGGCCAGCACAATTTCTTCCAGCCGGGGAATGGCCTCCGCACGCTCAATTTTGGCAATCAGCCCCGGCTTATGACCGTCGGGTGCGGCCACACTGCACAGCTGGCGCGCCATTTCCATGTCAGTGGCGCTTTTGGCAAAACTCACTGCCACGTAGTCGGCCTTGAAGCTCATGGCGGTGCGGATGTCATCCATGTCTTTGGCGGTCAGGGCCGGGGCGCTCAGGCCCCCGCCTTGCTTGTTGATGCCCTTGTTGTTGGACAACTCGCCGCCAAGCTTGACGGTGGTGTAAATGGCTTCCCCCCTGACCGCATCGACCGTGATGACGATCAGGCCGTCGTTGAGCAGCAACACGTCACCGGCTTTGACCTCACTGGGCAGCGATTTGTAGTCGAGCCCAACCGCGTCCACATCACCCAGTTCAACCCGCGCAGCATCCAGCACAAAGGTTTGCCCTGGCTCCAAAAACACCTTGCCCTCAGCAAACTTGCCCACGCGAATCTTGGGGCCCTGCAGGTCGGCCATGATGCCCACCTCGCGCCCGGCGCGCTGCGCGGCTTCACGCACCAACCGCGCCCGGTCAATGTGGTCTTGTGCCTTGCCGTGGCTGAAGTTCAGCCGCACCACGTTGACCCCGGCGCGGATCATTTGCTCCAGCAGCGCGGGGTCACTGGATGCGGGGCCTAAGGTGGCAACAATTTTGGTGGCGCGACGTGGCATGAAGCAATCTCCTTGTAATTTAGTTTCATGATTTTCCCATGAAAGTAGTTACAACGCGGCAACAACTTCTGACACGCGCGCTTACAGCATCTCCAGTGCCAGCGCCGTGCCTTCACCGCCGCCAATGCACAGTGTGGCCACGCCTTTTTTGAGGCCGTGCGCTTGCAAGGCATACATCAAGGTGACGATGATGCGTGCGCCGCTGCAGCCAATCGGATGCCCCAGGGCACACGCGCCGCCGTTGACATTGACGATGTCGTGACTGATTTGCAGGTCATGCATCAGCGCCATCGGCACCACGGCAAAGGCTTCGTTCACCTCCCACAAATCCACGTCTTTGACCGCCCAGCCCGCTTTGGCAAGCGCTTTGTTGACCGCACCAATGGGGGCTGTGGCGAACCAGTTGGGTTCTTGCGCGTGTACCGCACTGGAGACGATGCGCGCCAGCGGCTTGCAGCCGAGTTGCGCCGCCGTGCTGGCGCGCATCATGACCAAAGCCGCAGCGCCGTCGTTGATGCTGGAGCTGCTGGCCGCAGTGATCGTGCCGTCTTTTTTGAAAGCAGGTTTCAAACTGCTGATCTTGTCGAGCTTGACCTTGCCCGGGCCTTCGTCGATGGCAATCACCTTGTCACCGGCGCGCGTTTTGACGGTCACAGGCGTGATCTCTGGTGCAAACCCACCGTTGCCAGTCGCGGCCTGCGCACGCATCACGCTGGTGGTGGCAAAGGCATCTTGTTGCGCACGGGTAAAGCCGTATTTGGCGGCGCAGTCTTCGCCAAACGTGCCCATGCTGCGGCCAGGCTCGTAAGCATCTTCGAGACCGTCGAGCATCATGTGGTCAAAAATACGGTCGTGGCCAATGCGGTAACCGCCGCGTGCTTTGGGCAGCAAATAGGGCGCATTGGTCATGCTTTCCATGCCCCCCGCCACCAGCACATCGGCACTGCCCGCAAGCAGCATGTCGTTGGCAAACATGGCCGCACGCATGGCCGAGCCGCACATTTTGCTCATCGTCACCGCCCCCGCACTCATGGGCAAACCACCCTTGAGTGCGGCCTGACGCGCCGGGGCCTGGCCTTGACCTGCCATCAGGCAGTTGCCGAAGATCACCTCATTGACCCGCTGCGGGTCAACGCCAGCACGCTGCACGGCAGCACGAATCGCTGCACCACCCAGGTCGTGCGCCGCCAGGGATGAGAAATCACCCTGAAACGCACCCATCGGGGTACGGGCTGCGCCCACAATCACAATTTGCTCTGACATGCTGACTCCTGAAAATGAAGGGAAGCCAGCATTGTAAGAGTTGACGTTTACGTCAACGTCAACTCAAACTTTCTGCGGCATCATTGGGATGTACATCGCACCACCCTGTTGCTTGAACGCCTCGGACATGGTCTGCATCCCTGCACTGAGCGCCTGCTCGTTGCTCACGCCCAGGCTGTTGGCGTACTCGCGCACCTCTTGGGTGATCTTCATGGAACAAAACTTGGGACCGCACATGCTGCAAAAGTGCGCCACTTTGCTGGCTTCTTTGGGCAAGGTTTCATCATGAAAATCGCGTGCCGTGTCGGGATCCAGTGACAGGTTGAACTGGTCCAGCCAACGGAATTCAAAACGCGCTTTTGACAACGCATCATCGCGTGCCCGAACCCCTGGGTGTCCCTTGGCCACGTCGGCCACGTGGGCGGCAATTTTGTAGGTAATGATGCCGGTTTTCACATCGTCACGGTCTGGCAAACCCAAGTGTTCCTTGGGTGTGACGTAACACAGCATGGCCGTGCCAAACCAGCCAATCATGGCTGCACCAATACCGCTGGTGATGTGGTCGTAGCCCGGCGCAATGTCAGTGGTCAGGGGACCCAGGGTGTAGAACGGCGCTTCGTCACAGTGCTTGAGCTGCTCGG
>JBGSRY010000175.1:0-1859 GCA_041737325.1 Rhodoferax sp.
GGCCTGGGCCTTGCAGCCGCAGGTGTTGCTGCTGGACGAGCCCACCGCCAGTCTGGACCCGCACGCCAAGCGCGAGGTGGAGGCCTTGATTGAAGAGTTTTCCAGTGGGCCTGAGGCCATGACGCTGGTGTTTGCCAGCCACAACCTGGGTCAGGTCAAGCGACTGGCCAGCCGGGTGATTTACCTGGAACACGGCCGGGTACTGGCCGATTTGCCAGTGAACGATTTTTTTAGTGGCCCGTTGCTGCACCAGCAGTACCCGGCCGCGCATTTGTTTGTTAAAGGAGAACTTGTATGAATCCTGTGAACTTTTTTAAGACTTTTAGGCCTCTAGCCCTTGTTAAATATGGGCTAGAAGCTACTGTTTCAGTAGCATTTTTGGGCATCACCCTGACGGCCCAGGCGCAGTCGATTGTGGTGGCTTCGACCACCTCCACCGAGCAATCGGGCTTGTTTGGCACGCTGTTGCCCGAGTTCAAAAAAGCCAGCGGCATCGACGTGAAAGTGGTCGCCTTGGGCACCGGGCAGGCCATCGACATGGGCCGTCGTGGCGATGCCGACGTGCTGTTTGTGCACGACAAGGTGGCCGAAGAAAAAGTGGTGGCTGAAGGTTTTGCCGTGAAACGCCTTGAGGTCATGTACAACGACTTTGTGGTGGTTGGCCCGGCCAGCGACCCGGTGGGTGTCAAAGGAAATGACGTGGTTGAAGCCCTGAAGAAAATCGCTGCCGCCAACGGCGCGTTCATCTCGCGCGGCGACAAAAGCGGCACGCACGCGGCCGAGTTGCGCTTCTGGAAGATGGCTGACCTGACCGACAAACCAGGTAGCGGCTACAAATCCTGCGGCTGTGGCATGGGCCCGGCGCTGAACATGGCCTCCAGCACCAATGCCTACGCACTGACCGACCGTGGTACCTGGCTCAACTTCAAAAACCGCGGTGAGCTGAAGGTGCTGGTGGAAGGCGACAAACGCTTGTTCAACCAATACGGTGTGATGCTGGTCAACCCCGCCAAACACCCGCACGTGAAGACGGCAGACGGCCAGAAGTTTGTTGACTGGGTGACCGGCAGCGCCGGCCAGGCGGTGATTGCCAGCTACAAAATTGGCGGTGAGCAGTTGTTTTTTCCAAACGCTGCCAAGTAATGGGTTGAAGGCGACATCCTTCAAATTTGTTGGCCATGATGGTGATACTGCGGTTTAGCACTTCTGGCGTTACACCTACAAGCGGTTCCATGGCATGACATCTACCCCTTCGCGCGTGAAACGCGTTTGACCGCCATACACCAAGCCGGCATGAACCGCTGAAAAGTTGCCGCGCTCCAGAGCGTACTTTTGCCACTTTTTGAGGTTGCCAAATGCGTCAGAAGCCACGCTGATGCCTGACTTGATTTCGACACCTGCCAATTCAGTGTTGCGTTCCAATACCAGATCCACCTCAGTGCCAATGTTGTCACGCCAGAAATACAAGGCTTCGTGCATGCCGAAGTTGTAGCGGTTTTTCAAAAACTCGTTGACGACCATGGTTTCAAAAAGTGCTCCGCGCAGAGGGTGGTTCTGCAGTTGCTCACCGGTGCGGATACCCAACAACGCTGCCGCCAGCCCGGTGTCCGTCATGTAGAGTTTGGGGCTCTTGGTCAGACGCTTGCCAAAGTTGGCGAAGTGCGGGCGTACAAAGTGAATCAGGTAGCAGGTTTCCAGGATGGACAGCCAGCTCTTGGCAGTTTTGTCGGAAATGCCGGCATCACTGGCCAACGATTGCATATTCAGCAGTTGCCCGGTGCGTGCTGCGGTCAGCTTTAGAAAACGCTGGAAAGCACCCAAATCGGCAATGGCTGCAATCTGGCGCGCGTCGCGCTCAA
>JBGSRY010000485.1:0-1613 GCA_041737325.1 Rhodoferax sp.
GCAGGCGTTTGAGGATGTAGCTGGCCATGGTCTATTGGGCTTTAAGTGGTTTGGCCCACCAGGTGTCCATGGCCCAGCCTTCACCTTGGGCATAGGGCGGCATACGGGCCGGCTGGTCCAAGCGCCAGTTGTTGAACACCATGCGGTGCGTGGACGCAGACCACTGTGGAATCAGGATGTGGCTGTGGGCGATGACACGCTCCAGTGCGCGGCAGGCGGGCAACAAATCAGCCTTGGTTTTGGCCCGTGTCATGGCGCTGATGAGGGCATCCACCGCCGGGCTTTTCACGCCGGCCATGTTGCCTGAATCTTCCTGATCGGCTGCCTTGCTGCCAAACAGGTCGGCGTATTCCTGGCCAGGGTTGTGGGTGCCGCCATAAGCCAGGGAAGTCATGTCAAACTCGAATTTTTGCAGACGCTGTTGGTACAGGGCAAAGTCCACCGGGCGAAAGTTCAGCGTGATGCCCAATTTTTCCAGGTTGCGGGCCCAGGGCGTGACCACGCGGGCGCTGCCCTCGCTGCTGTCCAGGTACTCCACCTCAAACGCTTGGCCCTGGGCGTTGCGCAACTTGCCCTCTACCACCGTCCAGCCTGCGGTCTTCAACAAGGCTTGTGCCTGGCGCAGATTGGCGCGTAACGATGACGGCGCATCAGTGCCAGGTGGCTGCGTCATGGGGCCAAACACAGCGGCTGGCACGGCCGTGCGCCAGGGCTCCAACAAGGCCAGCTCAGACGCTGCAGGCAGGCCCGTGGCCTGGCAATCGGTGTTGCCAAACAGGCCGTTGACGCGCTGGTAGGCGTTGTAAAACAGTTGCCGGTTCATCCACTCGTAGTCCAGCGCCAGCCCCAAGGCCTGACGCACCCGCACGTCCTGAAACTGCGAACGCCGGGTGTTGAGCACATAGCTTTGAAACCCGGTTGGCAAACGGTGCTGGTATTCGCGTTTGACCAGTTCGCCGGTGTCGAATTTTTTGCCATTGACCCGGCGCGCCCAGTCCCCGGCCGAGAAAAACCGCATCAAATCAAATTCACCCGCTTTCAGGGCCTCCAACCGGGCGGTGCCATCCTTGTAAATTTTGACCGTGATGCGGTCAAAATTGGCGGTGCCCCGACGCACATTCAGGTCTTTGGCCCAGTACTGGGGGTCACGCACGTACGTGATGTCTTTGCCAAAGCGCACCGGGCCAATTTTGTAAGGGCCGCTGCCAATGGGCACATCGGTGACGATTTGATCAAACGCTTTGGACTTGCCGCCAGTCATGCCCCAGGCATGGCTGAACACCGGCAAACCGCCCACCGTCAGGGGCAATTCGCGGTTGGGTTTTTTGAAACGGTAACGCACCGTGCGCGGGTTGATGACTTCCAGCGCGGCCACATCGTCCAGCAAGGTCTTATAGGCGGGCGAGGTGAACGGCCCCACCAGCGTATCAAAACTGAACTTCACATCCGCCGCCAGCACCGGGTCGCCATTGTGAAAACGGGCCTCGGGGCGCAGGCTAAACGTGGCGCTCAAACCATCAGGAGCCACCGTCACATCTTGTGCCAACAAGCCATAGCCCGAGCCAGATTCGTCCAGCGCGCCACTGAGCAAACTGTCAAACATCAGGTCTGGC
>JBGSRY010000486.1:0-3486 GCA_041737325.1 Rhodoferax sp.
TTGGGGTGGTACTGCTCCAGAAACGCCAGTTGGTAGGCTACTGGCACACGCATCGCACGCGGCTGGCGTACGTAGGTTTTGATCTCTTCACCTTCCGGTGAGACAGGCACGTAAACCTCGGCAGTCGCCTGCACCGTGGGCATCGGCAACTGGCGCGAAGCAACTCCCTGGGCAGCCCCCACGTAGCGCGTAGCCCGCGCCTCGCCCATGGTCTGAACCTGCCCCTGCGCCACCAAAGTGGCCAAGCGACGCTGCAAGGTGCGGCGCGTCAAGCGGTTGCCCTGCAACTGGGCGATGGCATCAATCCCCAGGCCGTCGGGTTGCGCAGCAATCAGCGCCACAAGTTGGTCTAGCTCGGTCGGGGGGGTGATGGTGGTCATGATTCCAACCTGCGCCGATTCCTTTTCGTCCTACCTTTTGCCCGTGAAGAACAGCGACAAGCCCACCGCAATCAAGATCAACGGCCACCAGGTTCTAAGCAACGCCGCCAGACTGACATTGATCAGCCCCAGATTGGTCAGCAGAAAAAACGTACCCACGCAAATCAGCACAATGGCGGCAAAATTTCCCTTCATGGGTTTCCTTTTTGGGTGAATGAATTGGCCGCCATTGTCACCACTTTGCTGCACCTTCTGCGTCGCAGCGCGCGTGCGTTGCCGTTACCATGGTGGCGATGAAAAACCACACACTGGCTGCCCACGCCGTCTGTCCATGCGGCGGCGGCCAACCCTATGGTGACTGTTGTGGCCGCTGGCACAGCGGCTATCTGCAGGGTGCACCCGCGCCCACGCCCGAGGCCTTGATGCGCTCACGCTACAGCGCTTACGTGCTGGGGTTGGTGGACTACCTGCTGGCCACCTGGCATCCGAGCACCTCACCGGGCGAACTTGAACTATCTCCGGTCAAATGGCTTGGTCTGGAGGTGCGCCACGCACAGACCACCGGTGATGCCGGTGTGGTCGAATTTGTGGCCCGTTACCGCGACGCGGGCAAGGGCGTGCGTCTGCACGAGGTGAGCCGCTTTGTACGTGACCCTGGAGGCTGGCTGTACATCGACGGCGAGCAGCCGTCCGACACCTGATTTGCTATTAAATAAATAGCTGTTAGCCCTTGTTTAATAAGGGCTACAAGCGGAAAATGATTTAAATCATTTTAGCGGATGATGTCGGCTGCCACGGGGCGTTCAACCAGTCGGGTAAAAGCAAGCCCCAGCCCGATGCTGAGCAGCACACCGGTCAGCAGCCACCACACCACGCCAGACAGGCTCAGATTGAGCCATGGCAAAAGCACGGCGTTGAGCCCGATCACGACCACAAAGTGGGTTAAAAATTGGCCGTAAGAGGCCGCCCCCAGCCGGGCGATCCAGGTCTGCAAAGCTGCCGGCAGCTTCAGGCCAGCGCTGGGTCGCATGGCCACCACCAGCATGCTCAGCAGCGCCAGCACCAGGCGCTCACGAAACGCCACCCACAACGCCAGCGCCACCATGGTTGTCATTCCCAGCAGCAGCCGGTTGCGGTGCACGCTGCGCTGCGCCCAGAAAGCCACCACACCCATGCCGTAAGCGCCAAAAAAATACAGTGCGCCCACGTCCCAATCGGGTTGCAGGTTGGCGTAAAACAGCGAAACCAGCATCAAGCCCATGACCAGCACTTGGGTGCTCCGCAACGGGGCTGGCAGGTGCAGCCCGAACCAGGTCAGCGTGGCCAGCAGGGCATAGAGCTGGAAGTCAATGGCCACATACCACACGCCCAAGGACAGGGCGGGCATGTCCAACACGTCTTGCAGCAGCAGTACATGCGCGGCCAGTTGCGCCCAGGTGGGCGCGGTGGGGATGAAGTCGTCATGCAGCCAGGGCCGCACCAGTGCGGCGCAGACAGACACCAGCAGCAGCGCCGCCAGCAGGGGCACGATCAAGCGCCGGTAACGCTGCCACACCCGTGTCAGCAGGGCCTGTGGGCGGGTACTGTCAAGCTGCGACAGGCTGACGGCAGCCAGGTAGCCGCCCAGCACCAAAAACACCTGGACAGCCATGCGGCCATAGTCAAACAACAAGGCTGATGCCATCGGGCTGGTTTGCAGCAGTGCGTCGGACAGGGGGCCATAGGCCGAGAAATGGTGCAACACGATGCACTGGGCGCAGACCAGCTTGAGCACATCCAGCCGCAGGTTGCGTGGCGCCAGCGCGGCGCTCATGGCGCGGGTAGCCGCAGGTCTGCTGTGCCGGGGCGCACCCAGCGGGCAAATTCGCGCGTGGTGTCGATACAGCCACCCGCCTCGGTGTAGACACCGCGTGGCTCACGGTAGCGTTGCATCAGGGTCTGGATGCGTGCCACCTCGGCTGGGTTTTGCAGGGTCTGCGCTACCCGTGCATCCACCTGGTCTTCGTCAATGCGTTCTTCACCATCGGCATCCAGGTACAGGGCATTGCGCCAGTGGTAAATCTCGAGGCATTTTTGTTCCAGGGTGTAGGGCTGGTCGCGCTTCCAGAAGTTGGTGAACAGACCCGCGCCCATGTACATCACCCATGAGCCCTCAAAGCCTGAGGCCTCGGCCGAGGCAGCGTCCGGGTTGCGAAACCAGGTACGGTCACCGGGCACGTAGTAGCGCGCAGGCAAGGGGGTGTCCATGCTGCCTTGTTCGCGCAAAAACACCTCGTGAAATTCGCCGGAGCGAATCGGGCGCTGTTGCCACAGGGTTTGCAATTGCTGGTACAGCGGCGGGTTGCATTGCGCCAGCTCTTGCGCCATGCCGAGCACGATCACGTATTCAGAGGCGCGGTAGCAAGAAAACGCATACAGCGAGCCCGACACCTCGGGCTGGGTGGCTTTGGTCAGCGCGTCAATCAGCGACACGCCCGCACGGATGACAAACCCGTGGTCTTCGTCGTAGCGCCAGCAGTCCTGCGGGCGCTCGGCCTGGCTGGTGTGAAAGGCCAGGTTGGTTTTGCGTGCGGCTTGCACGATGTTGCAGCGGATGTTGACGGCCGACAGCAACTCATCCAGGCTGGGGAACTCAAACGCCACCGGCCCCATCAGCATGGCCACCACCACCTCACGGCGTACATCGGCTGCGTGGTGTGCCACGTCCAGCCCAAGGGTCTGTGCCAGCGCCAGGGTATCCAGGCCCGGAGCCCAGCGCGCGGTTTGCGCCGGACTGAGCCACAGTTGCAGTGATGTTCCCTGAGCCGTGGTGGCGCTGCGTGTCTGCACCTGCGCTGCCAGATCGGTGGCATCAAGGGCGGCCAGCACCTGTTGTGCATGGCCACAGGTTGGGGCAGGCGGCCAACCGTGGATCAGAATACCTTGGGACGGGGGCATGAATCAGGTCGGCGTGGCGGGGGTGTCGGCAGGGGGGGTATCTGCGGGCAGGGCAAATTGCTCGCTGGCCCAGGCCCCAAGGTCAATCTTGTTGCAGCGTTCAGAGCAGAAAGGTCGAAACCGGTTGCTGGGCGCGTACACACTGTCACCACCACAGGTGGGGCAACGC
>JBGSRY010000182.1:0-2617 GCA_041737325.1 Rhodoferax sp.
GCCTGAGCAGCTGCGCGCGCCGCCACCCGCCTCCCCCGCTCGTCCCTCCCTCGGCAGGGCCGTGTGCAGAAGCTCGACGCAAACCTGCTGGGCAAGGTGCCGCTCTCCCTTTTCCTGGGCGATGGCAATGGCAAGCCGCGACTCTGTGACCGTGTCCATGGCGGCAGACACCAGTGGCAGGTTCAGGGCAATGTTGCGGGTCAGGTGGGTGGCAAGAGATGTGTCCTTGGGCAGGACTTGGGAGTAGGCTGGCACCAATAACACATCGTCAAAGGTGAGCGCTTTACCAATCAGGCGCATAAGTGTGAGCTCCAAATTCTCGATTGTATCTGTCCGCTACCCCATCAGGCCCGGCCACCCTAACCGACTTGACATAAACTACCCAGCCATGAAACCAACCCAGCGCCTTTATTTCATTCTTGTGTGTTTGCTGTCGTTTGGCGCAAGCGCGCAATGGGCTTGGGTCGACAAAGACGGCAAAAAAGTGTTCAGCGACCGCGCCCCTGCAGCCGACGTGCCCGAAAAAAGCATCGTGAAACGCCCTGGACGCAACATCATGACCGTAACGTCTCTGCCCAACGACAGTGCCAACGCTGAAAAATCACCGCTAGCCGCCGCAGCTGGAGCCAGTAAACCGGTGGCAGGGGTTGACAAAGATTTGGCTGCACGGTTGAAGCAAACCGAACAAGAGCAGGCGGCGAAAAAGAAAGCTGAAGAAGAACGCATCAGCAAAGCCAAAGCTGACAACTGCGCGCGTGCCAAACTGGCACAAAAAAGTCTGGATTCGGGGGTGCGCCTGAGCCGGATTAATGCCCAGGGTGAACGTGAAATACTTGACGATGCCGCCCGCAGCGCAGAAGGCAAACGACTGCAGGGCATTGTTCAGAGCGAGTGCCAGTAAACAGGCCACTCAGCAGCCTCACCAAGCGGCTCAATACCCGCTCAATACCCGGCTTTTGCGCCAACCCGTTTTTTGTCAAACA
The DNA here is from genome assembly GCA_041737325.1 of Rhodoferax sp. Taxonomy (GTDB): domain Bacteria; phylum Pseudomonadota; class Gammaproteobacteria; order Burkholderiales; family Burkholderiaceae_C; genus Rhodoferax. Next base: position 984 of record JBGSRY010000182.1, read on the forward strand.
AGCCTGCGCTGCGGCTGCCCTGTTGCACAAAACGCTCCCGACGCGCCACCTTGGGATCGACACGCAAGGGCCGGTACACCTCTACCCGGTCGTTTTCACGCAGCACCTGATCCAGCCCGGTTTTACGCCCCCACAGCCCTACCACGGCATGGCGGTTGTCAATTTCAGGGAACCGCACCAATAGCCCACTGCGTTGCAAGGCCTGCAACACGCTGCAGGGTGCATCCAGCTGCAACATGACTTCATGAACCTGGCGTGCAGCTGGTGCGTACACAACAGTGACGTTCAGGTGCAGCTCATTCACCGTACACCTGCTTGGCCCGTTTTACGAACGCATCCACCATGCTGCCCGCAATCTTGTCGAACACCGGGCTGATGAGTCGCCCCAGCGCGTTGTCAAAGCCGTAGGTGAGCGTCAGTTCAACCTTGCAAGCCCGCTGCGTCGCATCACCCAGCGGCAAAAAATTCCATTCACCTTCCAATTTTGAAAACGGGCCATTGACCAAGTCGATGATGACCTGGCGATCCACCACATGCTTGTTGCGGGTGGAAAACGTCTGGTGCATGCCCGAAAACGCCATACCAATTTCAGCCAGCATGCCGTTTTCTTCATGCGCCACCACACGGGCCTTGTCGCACCATGGCAAAAACTGCGGGTACGCGTCCACATCAATCACCAGCCGGTACATTTCGGCCGGGCTGTACCAGATCAAAACGGATTTTTTAACAGTTTTCATAGAATGGGAGGGTGCGCTTTGAATTGTAGTCAAGCTATGCGCACGCCCCTTTCACCACAACCCGCTTTCATGGCCAAAAAACCCGATACCGCAACCCGCATTGCTGACAATAAAAAAGCCGCTTTCAACTATTTTTTTGAAGAGCGTTTTGAGGCCGGCATCGTGCTCGAAGGCTGGGAGGTCAAGTCCCTGCGCGAGGGCAAGGTGCAACTGACCGACGGCTATGTGGTGATCCGCAATGGCGAGTTGTTCATCATTGGCCTGCAGATCCAGCCCTTGGGCACAGCCAGCACGCACATCACGCCTGACAAACAACGCACGCGCAAGCTGTTGATGCACAAGGACGAAATCAAACGCCTGATTGGCAAGGTCGATCAAAAAGGTCATACCCTGGTGCCGATCAACCTGCACTGGAAAGCCGGCAAGATCAAGTGCGAAATTGCCCTGGCCAAAGGCAAGGCCGAGCACGACAAGCGCGACACCATCAAAGACCGCGAAGGCAAGCGTGAGGTGGAACGGGCCCTGAAAGTCCATCGCCGTTGATTTTTTTCATGCGGCGGGAATAAAACGGCAGTCCACGGTGTTCATGGCAGTGCAGGCACTTGACTGCATTCACCACAACTGGAGATCACCATGACATTCATATCCCGCAAATGGGCCGCAAGCTCAGCCGCATTGGTCGCTCTGAGCGCGTGCGCGGCCCTGTCAGCAGCACCCGTGAAAGAATCCTACGGCGTGCTGGTAGGCACCAACGGCATGACGCTCTACACCTTTGACAAGGACATGGCGGGCAGTGGCAAGTCCGCCTGTAACGGCCCTTGCGCCGCCAACTGGCCACCCCTGGCAGCAGCAGCCAGCGACAGTGCCAACGGCGATTTCAGCATCATCACGCGTGAC
>JBGSRY010000553.1:0-7699 GCA_041737325.1 Rhodoferax sp.
GCACGCCAAAGGTGAGGCCATAGCCGGTCGCGTTGATGGCATCGAGCACCTGGTCAAGCTCTGCACGCGGGTAGCGCAACACGTGCAACACCGGGCCAAACACCTCGCGCTGCAGGCGCTCGATGCTGTCAATTTCCACCAACGCGGGCAACACAAAATGGCCACGGCCCGCGCTCTCATCACGCGCCACACGGGTCACCGGCTGGCCTTCGGTTTGCATGCGTTGTAAATGGCGTTCAATCTGGCCTTTGGCATCAAAGTCAATCACCGGGCCCACGTCGGTGTGCATGCGGTCCGGGTTACCCATGATCCACTCGCGCATGGCCTCTTTGAGCATGCCGATGACCCGGTCCGCCACGTCGTCCTGCACACACAGCAGGCGCAGTGCCGAACAGCGCTGCCCGGCCGAGTCAAAGGCCGATGTCAGCACGTCGCCGACCACCTGTTCGGCCAGGGCGGATGAGTCAATGACCATGGCGTTTTGGCCGCCAGTCTCGGCTATCAAAGGAATGCTGTTGCCCTGCTCACTCAGGCGTTGCGCCAGGGTCTGGTTGATCAGGCGCGCCACCTCGGTGGAGCCGGTGAACATCACCGCGTCCACCAGCGGGTGCGCCACCAGCGTTGCCCCCACCGTCTCACCCGTGCCCGGCACCAACTGCACCGCATCCGGTGGCACGCCCGCTTCATACAACAGCTGCACCATCAGCGCAGCCACCAGCGGGGTTTGCTCGGCGGGCTTGGCCAGCACACAGTTGCCTGCAGCCAGCGCCGCCGCCACTTGACCGGTAAATATCGCCAGCGGGAAATTCCACGGGCTGATGCACAGCACCACCCCCAGCGGCCGCTGCGTCTGGTTGTCAAACGTGGCTTCTACCTGGGCGGCGTAATAGCGCAAAAAGTCCACCGCCTCACGCACTTCAGAAATCGCATTGGCCATGGTTTTACCGGCCTCGCGCACGATCAAACCCAGAATGTGTTGGGTGCGTTGTTCCAGCAAATCGGCAGCGCGGCGCAAGCAGGCGGCGCGTTCAGCCGGTGGGGTCACTTGCCAGATTTGGGTGGCACGGGCGGCGCGGTTGGCCGCCAGAGTGACCTCGGCCGCGGTGGCCGGGCGCACCCAACCCACCTGATCGCGCAGGTCGGCCGGGTTGAGCACGGCTTGCCAGCCGTCAGGTTGTAGGGCGGTTTGTAGGGGGGGGTGTAGGGCGGACTTCAGTCCGCCATGGTCGACTAAAGTCGACCCTACAGCAGACCCCACAGCAGACCCGGCCAACGCGCAGGTCGCATCCGCCACCGTGGCTGCCGCCGCGTAGGTGGTTTGCGTGCTGCGCAGCAAGCCAGCGGCCAGTGAGGCCAATTGCTGCTCGTTGGCCAGGTTCAGGCCCGACGAATTCACGCGTGACTGCGCGCCTAAAGCGGCAAACAAGTGCCGTGGCAGTGCAATTTTGGGATGCGGCGCACCCAGCTGGCCTTCTTTGGCCTCGATCGCTTGCGCCTCTTGCACCGGGTCGGCCACCAGGTCTTCGACCTTCACTTTGGGGTCGCCGATGCGGTTGACAAACGACGAGTTGGAGCCGTTCTCTAGCAGGCGGCGCACCAGGTAGGCCAGCAAGGTTTCATGAGTGCCCACCGGCGCATAAATGCGGCACGGGCGCGCCAATTTGCCTTCAGAAACGGGGCCGGTGACCTGCTCGTACAACGGCTCACCCATGCCGTGCAGGCACTGAAATTCGTATTGACCCGCGTAATAGTTGTTGCCGGCCATGTGGTAAATGCTGGCCACAGTTTGCGCGTTGTGGGTGGCAAATTGCGGGTAAACGGCATCGGGTGCGGCCAGCAGCTTGCGCGCACAAGCCAGGTAAGACACGTCGGTGTGCACCTTGCGCGTGAACACCGGGTAGCCCTCATGCCCGTCAAGTTGGGCATGTTTGATTTCAGCGTCCCAATACGCGCCCTTCACCAGCCGAATCATCAGCCGGTGGCCGCTGCGCCGCGCCAGGTCCACCACATGGTCAATCACGTAGGGGCAGCGCTTGAGGTAAGCCTGCACCACAAAGCCAATGCCGTTCCAGCCTTTCAGGGCCGGCTCAAAACACAGGCTCTCCAGCAAGTCCAGCGAGAGTTCCAACCGGTCCGATTCTTCGGCATCGATGTTGATGCCAATGTCGTATTGACGCGCCAGCACCGCCAACTTGGTCAGGCGCGGCAGCAGTTCCCCCATCACGCGGTCACGCTGGCCACGGCTGTAGCGCGTGTGCAGGGCCGAGAGCTTGACCGAGATGCCCGGCCCCTCATGAATGCCGCGCCCGTTGGAAGCCATGCCAATGGCACGAATGGACTGCTCGTACGAGGCCACATAGCGCTCGGCATCTTCCTCAGTGGTGGCGGCTTCACCCAGCATGTCATAGGAATAACGAAAGCCTTTTTTCTCCAGCGCACGGCTGTTGGCCAACGCCTCCGAGATGGTTTGCCCGGTCACAAACTGCTCGCCCATGAGTTTCATGGCGCGGTGGACGCCCTGGCGGATCAAGGGCTCGCCGCCCTTGCCAATCATGCGCGTCAAGGCACTGGTCATACTTTTTTCACTGGCGGTGGCGGTCAACTTGCCCGTCAGCATCAGCCCCCAGACCGCCGCGTTGACAAACATCGAGGGCGAGTTGCCCAGGTGTGCATGCCAATCACCATGGCTGATCCTGTCGCGAATCAACGCGTCTCGGGTGGCGTTGTCGGGAATGCGCAGCAGCGCTTCGGCCATGCACATCAAGGCCACGCCTTCCTGACTGGAAAGCGAGAACTCTTGCACCAGCGCCTCTACCCCGCCGCGCTCGATGTTGCTGCGCAAGCCTTGCACCAGTTTCACCGCCACTTGCTCAATGGCACTGCGTTGCTCAGGCTCAGCGGTTTGCGCCAGCTGCACCAGCATGGGCAAGCATTCCGGCTCTGGCCGACACCAGGCCGCCGTGATGGCCGCGCGCAGGCTGGTTTGCGGCAACACGTTTTGCGCCCAGTCCAGAAACGGCGGCTCTGCACCTTGCCCCGGTGAGGCCGTGTGCACCGCTGCATCCTGGCCGTCTTCAGCTGCGGCATCCGACAAGGTTGTACCTGCAGGTGCAACCCATTCATCAGCCCCGCGCTCCAATTGCTCGATGTACAGCAAAGTGGCTTGTTTCATCAGCCAATGCGGAGTTTTACCCTTCGCGAGAGCGGCTGCTTTAAGGCGTGACTGAAAGCTTTCATCGACCTTGATACCGAGTGTTGTAGTTGCCATGACACATCTCTTTGTTGAAAAGTTGCGCCATTCTAAAAATGGGTTGCACCTTGAAATATCGGGTTAACCCTTGCATTCAGAGAAGTTATGAACCAGCTTGGGTGCTGATGCAGCTTGGTCTGCTTTTCAGGCCTGGCTGTAAAAAAAATGGGAATTTTTAGAAATAGGCCTAAATAACCCCTCATTTCTGCCGTTAAGACTCGTACGAACGGAGGAAAGACCCAGACTGATTCTGTCGCCTGAAACACCATGCAACTGCCACCTATTGATCGAACTCCTCACTTGCGGCCTGTGGCCGTAGAGTCGGCCTCGCTCGCCACGGGCAGGGTGTTGCCGGTTGCGCCGGTGAATTTACCAGCCGCCAGCCCCGGCCCGGTGGAGCCTGTGGCCAGTGTGGTGAATCTGGTCAACCAAGCCCATAAACCGAATGATGGTGAGGGGGTCTACACCAGCGTGTCAGACCCGGTGCGTCACGGTGCCGAGGCTGCTTCTCCACCCAAAGACTGGACGATTCATCGCCCAGTGATCGAAAAAACCCCCGACCCACCGCCCGAGCCGCTGTACAAAATACTGATCGACCACATCAAGTCGCTTTGGGAAGCCAGCGCCAGTGCGGTACAGGTGCAAACCCAGGTCAAAAATCAGCTGGACACAACACCCAACAGCGCCAACGCTGCACCAGGGCTGCTGTCCACCGAAGTGTTCACTTACTCGCCGACCAAAATCAACAAGACTGAAAAGCCTCAAACCTGAGGTAAACCGGTCAACCCAGCCACTCAGGCGCGCAGCAAACCGTCCAGCGTTTGGTCCCAGGCGTAACCGGGGAAAAGCGTCTCCAACTGTGGCCGACTCAAGCCCTGGGTGCGGCGCAGCACCTGGGCCAACACTGCCCTGAAGTCGTGGTGCACCGGCAGGTCGCGCCCTTCATGCAATTGCGCTGCCGCCAGGCCATCCCAGCGTCCATACCAGCGCCCGCCTTGCACGGCTGAGCCCAGCAGCCACAGCGCATTGCCGTGGCCGTGGTCGGTGCCACGGCTGCCGTTCTCGGCACTGGTGCGGCCAAATTCGCTCACCACCAGCACCATGTCATAGGGTTCAGAAAAGTCACGCCGCAGCTGCACCAGGGTGCTGGCCAGTGCGCCTAAGTTTTGTGCCAAGGCACCGCTGGCTGCGCCTTGGTTGGCATGGGTGTCCCACCCACCGGCTGACAAAAAACCCAGCTTCAAGTGGCGGTTGTGGCGCATCAGGGTGGCCAGGTGCTGGGCATCGAGCAGCAAGCCTTTGGCCGGGCCCGCGCCGTTGTCTGCGGCGGCCATCTGGCGCGCATCTGGGGTGTTGGCCTGCATGGCCATTTGCGCATCGGTCAAGGTCTGGCTGGTTTGCAGACGGCTGTCGGCCCCGGCGCGAAACGCCTTGGACAAGTCATCAGACCCGGCGTACAGGCGCAGCAGCGCATCGTGGGTACGCTCATCGCCGATGCTACCGGCACGGGTGGCAGCCTGACCACGCGGCACGAGTTGCACCGGTGCGCTACCAGCCAGGATCAAAGGGTTGGCCTCGCCCACGCCCAAAGCGCGGGTTTGGGTGGGTGCACCTGGACGCAGGTCGCTTAAGGTGTTCATCCAGCCACGGGCAGCGCTGCTTTTGCCGGGCAGGCCGGTTTCCCAGTGGTGCTGCGCGTCAAAGTGCGAACGGGTGGCATCGGGCGAGCCGGCACAGGGCACGACCCCCAGCACGCCTTGTTGCCACAGTGGCAACAGCGCGGCCATGGCCGGGTGCAGGCCGAACGTGTCGTCAAGTTGGAGGCAGGTCTGCGCACTGCCATCAGGCGCAGCAATGGCAATGGACGGGCGCAGGCGATAGTAGTTGGGGTCAGCATGCGGCACCAGCGCCGACAGGCCGTCGTAAGCCCCGCGCAGAAACACCACCACCAATCGACCCGGGTTTAAATGATTTATGTCTTTTTGGCCTGTAGCCCTTGTATATTCTGCGCTAGCAGCTATCAATTGACTAGCATTCTGTGCATCAGCCTGGCTGGCAAACCAGCCGCCCAAGCCCAGCAGGGTCTGCAGCATCTGGCGACGTTCACGGGTGTGGTGGGTGGTCATGGCAGTTTCCTTGGTGTGAAAGAACAAACATTGCGTTTAGCTAGGATGTTGTAGGGTCGGCTTCAGCCGACCATGGCGGGTTGAAACCCGCCCTACAGGATGCATGGGTTGGGACTTTCTTCATCCGGGGCATCGTTTTGGATTTTTGACGGTTGGCGTTATTTGTACATGAACTCGGGGCTGGACAACAGCAGCCCGGCTTGCAGGGCAGGCGCCTCAATGGCAATGCTGGTGCGGGTGGCCTCGCTTAAAAAGACCGGCAAAAATTCAGGCACAGGCTGGCGGCGGGTCAGGGCAAAGGCAAAGTCGCTGCGCCGCGTCAAGGCTTCTGGCGCCAACCAGGTGGCGGCATCAAAAGCGTAACCATCGGGCGTTTGCCAGCCGTGCAAGGGTTGGCCGGCGTTGTTCAGGTAGTCCGCCGCCAGCACCAGGCCACGCCGATCCGCCCCGCTGGCGGCTTGCGTTGCCGCCAGGGCCGAGCAGGCAAAGTCCATCGGGGTTTTAAACAGACGGTTTTCTGCGGCCCAAAAGTCTTCTGATGCCAGCAACACCCGCAGCACCGCGCTGATGTCGCCCTGGCTGTCCAGAAAGCTTTGGCGCAAGCGCTTCACCAAAGCCGGTGCGGGCTGGTCGGACACAAAAAATTGGGCCAGCCGCAGGCTGATGCGCTGCGCCGTGGCGGGCTGGCGCGCCAGCAAGCGCAGGGCATCCAGGCCTTCTTGCTCGCCGGCCGGGCTGCCAGGGCTGGGAAAGCTTTGCCCCAGCACCTGCTTGCGGCCGGTGTCATGCAAGCGCGACGCAAAACGAAAGCCATCGGCCTGGTTGGGGCCAATCGTCCAGCCGGTCAACACACGGGCCAGTTCACGCACATCTTGCTGGCTGTAGCCACCGTGCACGCCCAGGGTGTGCAGTTCCATCAGCTCCCGGGCATAGTTTTCATTCAGGCCACGGGTGCGGCCCTGCGCGCCGGGGCTGCCCTCCGCCACACTTTGCGCCTGATCCAGGTACAGCAACATGGCCGGGTGGCGGGCGCTGGCCACCAGCAGGTCTTCAAACTTGCCCAGCGCGTTGGCGCGGATGACGTTGACCAGGTAATGCCCGACAAACGGGCGCACCGCACACTTGCCAATGAACACGTTGAAGTGGTTGAACCAAAACTCCGTCATGCGCGCCAGCAGCGGGGGCTCCAGCTCGGGCTGGCTGCAGCTGCTGAGCCGCCAGGCAGCGGTTTGCAGCGTCAAGCGGCGGGTATAAAACTCAGGTGCCAGTGCGTTGGAAAAGTCCATGCGCCGCTCTGGCACGGCAGCTGGGTTGGGGCTGCGGCCAACGCCCCCGGCCGCTTGCGCGGCATCGGCCTTGACTTGCTTGCGCAGCTCACGCTCGCGCTTGTCGGCGGCAAAGATGTCGGGCAAAGGGGCGTTGAAATCAGCCAGGTCAGACGCAATCAACGGCGGTTTTTGGCTCGCGCTGCGGGCCAGCTCAATCTGTTGCAGCGCCCAGGCACGCGGGCTGCTGGCTTGCTGCACCTCAGCCAGCAAGGCCGGGCTGGGGCCATAGCCCACGCGCGACACCGCACGCCAGGTGCTGCGTTGCGCCGCTGTGGGTTGCTTTGGTGTGCTTTGTGCCCAGCTTGGGTGACTCAAGGTCAACGCACCAAGCCCACCCGCCAGGGGCAGGCTGGCGGCAGACCACAACCAATGGCGGCGTGACAGGCCCACAGTTTGCGTGACCGCTGACGTGGCGGGCGGGGCAGAGGTGGGCCGTTGCGCGGTGGCGGTCAAATCAAGGGGTGGTTGGGCAGGCATGTGAACCTCGGTCAAAAAGGTGTCAGGGCAGCGCAATACAACGCGTGGGCGGCAGATTGGGCTGACGCGCCGTGCTGGCTTTACACAGTTTTACCGCCGGGGGTCAGTTGCGCACACCGCTGGCCACGTGGCCCGATGGGACGTGCTGCGCGGCGCTCTCAATATGACCGGTCTGGTCGTCAAAGAAAAAATCGGGCTCAAATTCGCGCAAAAACTCGCCCTTGTCCAGACCGCCCAGAAAAAAGGCCTCATCAATATCAATGTGCCAGTTCATCAGGGTGCGTATCGGGCGCTCGTGCGCTGGCGCGCTGCGTGCCGTCACCAAAGCGGTGCGAATGCGCATGGCTGGGGTCGCAGCTTGCTGCAATCTTTGTAGCGCTACAAGCAATGGTTTAAAGGGCCCATCCGGTAAGGGCTGGCTAACGTTATCGACTTCATGCTGTTGAAACGCTTGCAGTCCTTGGGCCTGGTAAACCTGCTCGGCTTCGTCGCTGAACAGCACCGCGTCGCCGTCAAAG
>JBGSRY010000554.1:0-23025 GCA_041737325.1 Rhodoferax sp.
ACAAGACCCGTGGACACCTTGCCCGGTGGACGAGGTGGTGGCCACGATCCGTGCGCAAAAGCCCGACGTGGTGTTTGCACCGCATGTGGAAACCGCTGCCGGCATGATGCTGCCCGACGACTACCTGAAAACCGTGGCCGATGCGGTGCACGAGGTGGGTGGCCTGCTGGTGTTGGACTGCATTGCCAGCGGTGCGATGTGGGTCAACATGCAGGCCACCGGTGTGGATGTGCTGGTCAGCGCACCGCAAAAAGGCTGGAGCGGCTCGCCCTGCTGCGCCATGGTGATGCTCAGCGATCGCGCCCGCAACGCCATTGATGCCACCACCAGCACCAGCTTTGCTTGTGACCTGAAAAAATGGCTACAGATCATGCAGGCCTACGAAGCCGGCAACCACGCTTACCACACCACCCTGCCCACCGACGCGCTGATGCGTCTGCGTGAGGTGATGCAGGAAACGAGAGCCTACGGCTTTGCCAAGGTGAAGGCCGAGCAGGTGGAACTGGGCCGCGCCGTGCGCCGGTTGTTTGAGAGCCGGGGCATTGCCAGTGTGGCTGCCAAAGGGTTCCAGGCCCCGGGTGTGGTGGTGAGCTACACCGACGATGCTGACATTCAGAACAGCAAAAAATTCTTGGCGTTAGGCCTGCAGACTGCCGCTGGTGTGCCGCTGCAATGCGATGAAGGGCCAGACTTCAAGACCTTCCGCGTCGGGTTGTTCGGGCTGGAAAAGCTGCACAACGTGTCGCGCAGCGTGGCGCACCTGGCTGCGGCGCTGGATGCCATGGGCATCCGCACCCAGCCAACGGCCACAGCCTGAAGCGCGCGCCGCAGCGGGGCGCTTGGTTAAAAGTCGGTGCGGGCTGCAGCCGCACCTGCTGTGCGCAGGTTAAGCAGTGCGTAAAGCACCACCGCGCCAAAGGTGGCGGTACCAATGCCACCCAGCGCAAAGTCACCAAACTTCAGGGTGAAGTCACCCGTGCCCAAAATCAGCGTGATGGCGGCCACGATCAGGTTTTTGTTGTCAGAAAAGTCCACCTTGTTCTCGACCCAGATGCGCGCTCCGGCCACCGCAATCAGGCCGAACACCACGATGCTGACACCCCCCATCACCGGCAGCGGAATGGTCTGGATCACCGCGCCAAATTTGGGGCTGAAACCCAGCACCAGCGCCATCAACGCCGCCATCAGAAACATGGCCGTGGAATAAATTTTGGTGGCCGCCATCACGCCAATGTTCTCGGCGTAAGTGGTCACGCCGGTGCCCCCGGCGCTGCCGCTGACCATGGTGGCAATGCCGTCACCCATGAAGGCGCGGCCCATGTACTGGTCCAGGTTCTTGCCGGTCATGGCGGTCACGGCCTTGATGTGGCCCAAATTCTCTGCTACTAAAATAATAGCTACTGGGGCAATCATGATAAGGGCTTTGGGGTCAAACACGGGTGAAGCAAAAGACGGCAGGCCAACCCATGGTGCAGCCAGCAAGCCGCTCAAGTCCATCGGTTTGCCCAAGCCCAGGCCGTTGGTCAGGATCGCATAAAACACACTGGCCAGCGCCAGGCCGACCAAAATCAACAGCCGCTGCACCATGCCACGGGTGAACACCGCCACCCCCGCCACGCAGACAAAGGTGGCGGCCTGCATCCAGCTCTCAAAATTGTTGCTGGCCATGTTTTTGATCGGCACGCCTGCCAGGTTCAGGCCAATCACCGCCACCACCGAGCCGGTCACCACCGGGGGCATCAGCTTCTCGATCCAGCCCGTGCCCACCGCCTGCACCAAGAGGCCAATGGCGGTGTAGAGCGCACCGCAAGCAATGATGCCGCCCAACGCCACACCGATGTTCGGGTTCAGGCCCTTGCCCGCATAGCCGGTGGCAGCAATCACCACGCCAATGAACGCAAAGCTCGACCCCAAATAGCTGGGTACCTTGCCGCCGGTGATCAAAAAGAAAATCAGCGTGCCCACGCCGCTCATCAAAATCGCCAGGTTGGGGTCAAACCCCATCAAGATGGGGGCGAGTACGGTGGCGCCAAACATGGCAATCACGTGCTGCATGCCCATCACGGCGGTTTGTGGCCAGGGCAGGCGCTCATCAGGGGCAATCACGCCGCCGGTGTGCAAGGTGTCGGGGCTCTTTTCGGCCCAGGAAAACAGGCTCATGGTGTTCCTTTTGGAAGGTTAGGGTGGGGTCGATTGTGAACCATGAACACCCAGCAGCCATGCTGCCCAAACCCTGATTTGCTGTATCTTTTAAGGTGCTAGCCCTGATGGAAAATCACATCAAAGCTATTAATAAAGTAGCGCTACAGCCGTTTTTGGTCAACCCGCAACGTGCGGCTCGCCAACTCTTGTGCCAGCTGTGCCCTGGCCTTGGGATAGATCAGGGTTTCCTCCAGCACGATGTGGTCGTGGCACAGCGTCAGAAAAATCTGGATGCTGTGCCGCAATTCGTCCATGTCGACCCAGTCTTCGCCCTGCGACAAGGCACGCAACATCGGGCTGAGTTCAAGCCAGTTTTGTTCGATCCAGCCATGGTCTTGCTTGAGCGTTTGCACCGCATGCACCAGTTCGGCATCGTCACTTTGCAGCAGAGCCGGAAACACACTGCGTTCCTCTTCGGCGTGGTGGTCACGCGCGACATCCGAATAAAAAGCTTCCGCCGCGGTGATCTTTTGGCGCTCGGGTGCTGCTGCGCCGTCGCACTCCAACTGCTCCAACAACCCGGCCAGTACGGCCAAGTGGACATGCATTTGCTGGTGGCAGGCGTCGAGTGTCTTGAAACGATCGGCTTGTGGGTCGGTCTTCATTGGGGGCTCCTTTAGATGCGTTTCATTTTGTCGGGGGCTGTGCGGCCAGGTTTGCGGTAGATCAAACGCCACCCTTTTTGCGGCCGAGGATTTTTTTGACTTAGATCAGCAAACGCCCAAATTTCGGGCTCGTCCAGGTGGTCAAGCCAGGTGCCCGGGCGTAGGATGCGCCCACCTGCGGCGGTGTCGGTGCATTGGCCTGGCAGGACGAGGAGACCACTTTGCAAGCTACCAACACTTCGAACCCGGCCTATTTTCACAAGGTCGTGGACTGTCAATGGGCCTGCCCGGCCCACACCCCCGTGCCGGAATACATCCGCTTGATTGGTCAGGGCCGCTACAGCGATGCCTACATGATCAACTGGGTCAGCAATGTGTTTCCGGGTGTGCTGGGGCGCACCTGCGACCGCCCCTGCGAGCCCGCCTGTCGCCGTGGCAGGGTGGAAGAAAACAACGGTGCCAAGCCCGAACCGGTGGCCATTTGCCGCCTGAAACGCGTGGCCGCTGATTTCAAGGACGACATCTCGGCGCGCATGCCCGCCATTGCGCCGCCCAACGGCAAAAAGGTGGCCTGCGTGGGCGCTGGCCCGGCATCGCTCACGGTGGCGCGTGACCTGGTGCCATGCGGCTACGCCGTCACCGTGTTTGAAGGTGAATCCAAAGCCGGTGGCTTTGTGCGCACGCAAATCCCCAAGTTCCGCCTGCCTGAGTCGGTGCTGGACGAAGAAACCGGACAAATTTTGAAACTGGGCGTGAACTTTCAATCGGGCAAGCGCATCGAGTCGATGAAGGCGCTGCTGAACCAGGGCTTTGATGCCGTGTTTGTGGGCAGTGGTGCACCGCGTGGGCGTGACCTGGTGGTGCCGGGACGCAAAGAAGCGGCGGCACACATCCACATCGGCATCGACTGGTTGATGTCGGTGTCGTTTGGCCACATCACCAAAACGCTTGAGCGCGTGATTGTGCTGGGTGGTGGGAACACCGCCATGGACTGCTGCCGCAGCGCCCGACGCATGGGTGGCAAAGATGTGAAAGTGGTGGTGCGCAGCGGCTTTGAAGAAATGAAAGCCTCGCCTTGGGAAAAAGAAGACGCGGCGCACGAAGGCATCCCGATTCTGAACTACCACGTGCCCAAAACCTTTGAGCACAAAGACGGCAAGCTCACCGGCATGACGTTTGAAATCGTGCGCGCCGAATACGATGCCAAAGGGCGGCGCACGCTGGTGCCTACCGGCGAGCCTGATGTACTGATTCCTTGCGACGAGGTGCTGATTGCCGTGGGCCAGGAAAACTCGTTCAACTGGATCGAGCGCGACCTGGGCATTGAATTCGACAAATGGGGTTTGCCGGTACTCAAAGAGGGTGCGTTCCAGTCCACCCTGCCCAACGTGTTCTTTGGCGGCGATGCCGCTTATGGCCCCAAGAACATCATCACGGCGGTGGCGCACGGACATGAGGCGGCGGTGTCGATTGACCGCTTGTTGAACGGTGAAGACGTGGCGCAACGCCCCGCCCCCCTGACCAACCTGATGTCGCAAAAAATGGGCATCCACGAGTGGAGTTACAAAAACGCCGTGTCCAACGACCTGCGCTCCAAAGTGCCCTGGACAGCGGCCGAAAAAGCCCTGGCCAGCATCAAGGTGGAAGTGGAGCTGGGCTTTGATGCCGCCACCGCCTTCAAGGAAGCCAGCCGCTGCCTGAACTGTGACGTGCAAACCGTGTTCAAGGACACGCTGTGCATTGAGTGCGATGCCTGCGTGGACATCTGCCCCATGGATTGCATCACCTTCACCACCAATGGCGATGAAGCCGACTTGCGTGGCCGACTCAAAGCCCCCACCAGCCATGCAGACCAAGACCTGTACTTGTCGGGCGAGCTCAAAACTGGCCGCGTCATGGTCAAAGACGAAGACGTGTGCCTGCACTGCGGCTTTTGCGCCGAGCGCTGCCCCACCGGGGCTTGGGACATGCAAAAGTTCCGCCTTGACACCACGCAAGCCGGGCCGCGCGCCCGCGACACCGTGTCTGCCACGGCACATAAAAACACAACGGAGGCCGCATGAAGCCGATTGAAGCCATCAACGATTTCGTCATCAAATTTGCCAACATCAACGGCTCGGGATCGGCCAGTGCCAACGAGCTGTTTGCCAAGGCGGTGATGCGCATGGGCGTGCCCGTGAGCCCACGCAATATTTTCCCCAGCAACATCCAGGGCATGCCAACCTGGTACGAAGCCCGGGTGTGTGAAAAAGGCTACCACGGCAGGCGTGGTGGTGTCGACATGATGGTGGCCATGAACCCGCAAACCTGGGACGCGGACGTGGCCGAGATCGAACCCGGTGGCTACCTGTTTTACGACAGCACCCGGCCGATTCCGGCGGACAAATTCCGCAAGGACATCACCGTCATTGGCGTGCCCCTGACCGAAATCACCAACACTGCCTACACCGACCCGCGTCAGCGCCAGCTGTTCAAAAACATCATCTACGTGGGCGCTTTGTCGGTGCTGCTGGACGTGGATGCCAGTGTGTTCGAGAAGCTCTTTGCCGAGCAGTTCAAGGGCAAAGAACGCCTGCTGGCCTCCAACCTGCAAGCCATCAACCTGGGGCGCGACTACGTCACGCAACACCTGGCGTATCCGCTGGGCATCCGGGTGCGCAAGTCCGACAAAATTGGCGACCAGATTTTTACCGATGGCAACAGTGCCATGGCGCTGGGCTGCGTTTACGGCGGGGCCACGGTAGCGGCCTGGTATCCCATTACCCCGTCGTCTTCGGTGCCGGAAAACTTTCAAAAATACTGCGACAAGTTCCGTGTCGACGAGAGCACTGGGCAGCACAACTTTGCCATTGTGCAAGCTGAGGACGAGCTGGCCTCGATTGGCATGGCCATTGGTGCGGGCTGGAACGGCGCGCGGGCGTTTACCGCCACGTCGGGCGCGGGCATTTCGCTCATGACCGAGTTCATTGGCCTGGCCTACTTTGCCGAGATTCCGGTGACGCTCATCAACATCCAGCGCGGTGGCCCCAGCACCGGCATGCCCACACGCACCCAGCAGTCTGACCTGTTGTCGTGCGCCTACGCCTCGCACGGCGACACCAAGCACGTGATGCTGCTGCCGCAAGACCCGCACGAGTGTTTTGAGCACGCCGCCGCCGCTCTGGACTTGGCAGACCGCCTGCAAACGCCCATTTTTGTCATGAGCGACCTTGACATTGGCATGAACCAGCGTCTGTGCAAACCCTTTGTGTGGGACGACGCGCGCGAATACGACCGTGGCAAAGTCATGACTGCCGCCGACCTGGATGCGGGCAAAGACTTTGGCCGCTACAACGACGTGGACGGCGACGGTATTCCGTGGCGCACGTACCCTGGCACGCACCCCACCAAGGGCAGTTTCTTTACCCGGGGCACGTCCAAAGATGCGTATGCGCGCTACTCGGAGCGTGGGCCGGACTACATCTACAACATGGAACGTCTGCTGAAAAAATTCAAGACCGCTGCCGACCTGGTACCGCAGCCGATCGTGCAAAAGGCCGCCCAGCCCACCCGCATCGGTGCGATTTACTTTGGCTCCACCACCCCGGCCATGCGCGAGGCGCTGGACGTGCTGGCCGAAGACGGCATTCATGTGGATGGCATGCGCTTGCTGGCTTACCCGTTCCCGAAATCGGTGGAGCAGTTCCTGGCCGCGCACGACACCGTGTTTGTGGTGGAACAAAACCGCGACGCGCAAATGCGCACCCTGTTGATCAATGAACTTGATGCCAACCCGAAACAACTGGCCAAAGTGCTGCACTACGACGGCACCCCGATCACGGCCCGCTTCATTGTGAGTGCGGTGGCCGCCAAACTGGCACTTCTGAAGGAGACTGTATGACCTACCTTGCCAAACCCCGGCTGCACCACCCAACGCTGACCAAAAACAAGGTCGGCTACACCCGGCGCGACTACGAAGGCCCGGTCTCCACCCTGTGCGCCGGTTGCGGCCATGACTCGATTTCAGCCGCCATCATCCAGGCTTGTTGGGAGCTTGACATTGAGCCGCACCGCGTGGCCAAGATGTCGGGCATTGGCTGCAGCTCCAAAGCACCTACCTACTTTCTGGGGGCATCGCACGGCTTCAACACCGTGCACGGGCGCATGCCCAGTGTGCTCACCGGGGCCAACCTGGCCAACCGCGAGCTGATGTACCTGGGCGTGTCTGGTGACGGCGACTCGGCCTCGATTGGCCTGGGGCAATTTGCCAATGCCATGCGCCGCGGTGTCAACATGGCTTACATCGTCATGAACAACGGGGTTTATGGCCTGACCAAAGGGCAGTTCTCGGCCACTGCAGACCGTGGCTCCAAGAGCAAAAAAGGCGCCATCAACACCGACAACCCGGTTGACCTGGTGGGCATTGCATTGCAGTTGGGTGCGACCTATGTGGCGCGCAGCTTCTCGGGCGACAAAGCGCAATTGGTGCCCCTCATCAAAGGTGCCCTGGCGCATGGCGGCGCGGCTTTCATTGATGTCATCAGCCCGTGCGTAACCTTCAACAACCACGGTGGCAGCACCAAGAGTTATGAATACATCCGCCAGCACGACGAGGCCGTCAGCACGGTCGAATTCATGACCCCGGGCAGTCTGGATGCCACCCACTACCCCGCCGGCAGCGTGACCGAGGTGGAGCAAAGTGACGGCACGGTGCTGCGCCTGCGCAAGCTGCATGCCGACTACGACCCAACCGACCGCTACGCCGCCATGAGCTACATGCACGAACATGCGGCGCGCGGTGAAGTCGTCACCGGCCTGCTGTATCTGGATCCGCTGCCCACCGACTTGCATACGTCGCTCAACACCTGTGCCGTGCCGCTCAACACCCTGAATGCCGCGCAGTTGAGCCCAGGTGCCAAAGCGCTGGAAAAAATCAACGCTGCACTTCGTTGATCATATTTGCTTCTAGCCCGCGTATTTAAAGGATAGTTTGCTATTTAATTTGTAACAATCAGGAACACAACATGACCGAACGTACCGTCTTCCAGTCCATGGCACAGCGCCATGTGGTCAGCGTGGTGCCAACCGCCACGGTGTACACCGCTGCCTGTGTCATGACCCGCGCCAATTGCGGCAGCGTGTTGATCATCGACACCAGCACCACCTTGTTGGGTATCGTCACCGAGCGCGACCTGATGACGCGTGTGCTGGCCAAGGCACTTGACCCCGCCAAGGCCACCGTGGCCGACATCATGACGCGCAACCCGCTGTGCGTGGTGCCTGAAACCAAGGTGGCCGATGCGGTGTTGATCATGATCGAGCGGGGCTTCAGGCATCTGCCGATCGTCACCGATCAAAAGAAAATTCTGGGTGTGTTCTCGGTGCGCGATGCCATGCCCAAAGAGGTGCAGGCGGCCGAAGGCCTGGCCGCGTTCAACGAACAGGTGAACGACGCGTTGGGTTAAGCAGTGGGGTCAAGCCCCTCTCTTCAGTCGCCAAAACAAATGCCCAGGTCGCGGCCGGTTTGCACCGTGTCGCTGTCCAGGGGCACGGCGCGCATGTGGCCGGCTACTTCAGCCAACGCCACGTAGTTCACACCTTCCAGCCCCAGCGCCACCATCACACCGCTGTGGCCCGTGTCCAGGGCGCGCACGGCGGCGGCTCCAAAACGCAAGGCGGCCAAGCGGTCAAACGCGGTCGGGCTGCCGCCACGCAACAAATGCCCCAGCACCACCACCCGGGTTTCCTTGCCGGTACGCTCGGCCAGGCCTTGTGCCACCCGCTCGCCCATGCCGCCCAGGCGTTCGGCGTGGCCCACCTCGGCGGACGCTAGCACCTCGCGGTGGCCGTCTTTGGGTTGTGCACCTTCGGCCACCAGCACAATCGAATACTGTCGACCGTCAGCCTCGCGCTGGCGAATCTTGGCAGCCACGGCATCCAGGTCAAAACCAATTTCAGGCATCAAAATGGCATGCGCGTTGCCGGCAATGCCGGTGTGCAGCGCAATCCAGCCGGCGTAGCGGCCCATCACCTCCACCACCATCACGCGCTGGTGGCTCTCAGCCGTGCTGTGCAAGCGGTCCAGGCACTCGGTGGCAAAACCCACGGCGGTGTCAAAGCCGAAGGTGGTGAAGGTTTTGTCCAGGTCGTTGTCGATGGTCTTGGGCACGCCCACCACGCGCAAGCCTTTTTCGTGCAGGGCGTTGGCAATGGTCAGCGAGCCGTCGCCGCCAATAGCCACCAGGGCATCGATTTGATGCGTGGCAAAGTAGGTCAGGATTTCGTCTGAGCGGTCAATCTCGCGCACGCTGCCGTCGGGCATGTTGATGGGAAAGTGCAGCGGGTTGCCCTTGTTGGTGGTACCCAGCATGGTGCCGCCCAGGTGACCAATGCCACGCACCTTGTCACGCGTCAGGCGGATCACACCACCCTCGGCATAGCGCTCGGGAAACAAGATGCCGTTGAAGCCATCGCGGATGCCAAAGCAGTCCCAGCCCCGGTTGGCGGCGGCAATGGCCACGGCCTGAATGACGGCGTTCAGCCCCGGTGCGTCACCGCCGCCGGTGTTGACTGCAATGCGCTTGATGGGGTGTGTCATGGGGGTGTCCTTGCTTCTTTATTTGTAGCTGCATAAGCTTTATGTATATGGGCTATATACCAATATTATGCCTACTACATTGGTTCCAACCGGCCCAGCTTGTGGGCCAGTTCCACGGCTGAATTGACACCCATTTTCTCGAAGATATGGGCGCGGTGAAACTCCACCGTGCGGGGTGTGATGCCCAGGTGGTCGGCAATGTTTTTGTTGTAGTGGCCCCGGATGAGTTCGTCCAACACCTCGCGCTCGCGCGGGCTAAGCGAGGCCAGTGCCAGGCGCAGGCGGCGCGTTTCCGAGTCGTCCTGCACGGCAGCGCTGGCAGCGGTCAGGGCTTGTTGCACGCGATCCACCAACTCGTTGTCCTGAAACGGTTTTTCCAGAAAGTCCCAGGCTCCTTGCTTGACCGCCGCCACCGCTGTCCCCACGTCGCCGTGGCCGGTTAAAAACAGCACCGGCCAGGGGCAGCCCAATGCCTTGAGCTGCTCGAACGTGACCGTGCCCGAGAGCGGGGCCATGCGCATGTCCAGCAACACCACGGCGCGCCCCCAGTGCCCCTGCAAGGCGCGCGCCGCATCCAGAAACTGCTGGCCACCGTCCCAGGTGGCACTTTGAAAACCGCGTGAATCAAACAGCCAGGCCAGGCCGTCACGGATGTCGGGGTCGTCGTCGACGATGTGCACGCGCGGTGGGTTCATGGGGTCTCCTGTGTGTGGGCCGGCTCGGCCAAGGGCAGCAGCACGGTAAAGCGTGCGCCCCCCAGCACCGGGTCACGGCTGACTTCAATGCGGCCATGGTGGGCTTCGACGATCGAGCGGCATATCGCCAGCCCCATGCCCATGCCACCTTCCTTGCGGCTCACAAAAGCGTTGAAGATGCTGGTCTGGGCCTCGTCACTGACCCCTGGGCCAGTGTCTGCCACGGCCAGCACCGCCATGTCACTGGCCACATCCAGCGTCAGGCTGACCCATACCTGGGGTCGTCGCCCGTCGTGCCCGGCCCAGTCTTGCGCATTGCTCACCAGGTTGGTCACCAGGTGTTCCAGCAACAGTTCATCCGCATCCACCCAGATCGGCTGCGCTGGTAACGACCAGGTCGGCAGCAGCACGTGTTCATCACCGTATGACAACCACACGCGCTGCAAAAATCCGGTCAGATCAAGACGCTGGCGCGACAACTCGCGTTGCCGGGCAAACGCATTCACGCGTTTGATGATGCCGCCCGCCCGCTAGGCCAGCTTGGCCATGCGCTCGACCACCGGCAGCAACTCCGCCAGGGTGATGCTGGCATCGTGCAAACGGTTCAGCAGTCCATTGGCAAAGCTGCTCAGTGCGCCCAGCGGCTGGTTCAACTCGTGCGCCAGGGTCGAGGCCACTTCGCCTACGGCCACCAGTCGGCCCGAGGCCTCCAGCTTTTCCTGCTGCTGCGCGGCCATGCGCTGGGCGCGCTTGCGTTCACTGATGTCCAGCACCGAACTCATCCAGCCCATTTGCTGCCCGGCGGCGGTGTTCAAGGGGGCCTCATGAATCAGCACATCAACCAAGTGCCCGTCCCGGTGCTGGAACTGCACCTCCACGCCTTCGCCGCTGGTGCCTTGCGCCATGATGCCCTGGTGCACCCGCTCCAGGGTTTCTTGCTGGTCACTGGGCCAGTAGGGGAAAGGCGGCGCGCGGCCAATCAACTCGCTGGCGCTGTAACCCAGCATGCGGCAAAAGGCATCGTTGACATACAAAATTCGCCCACGCACATCCCAGGCACGCAGCCCAATGGTGACCGAGTTTTCCATGGCGGTGCGCAGCGCCACTTGCGCCTGCAACAGCGCTTGCACTTGCTGGCGTTTGGCAAAGTCGCGGCGCAAGGCATACAGGCTTAGCAGCATGCCGGACAAAAACAGCAAGGCCACCAGGAAAAAAATGCGCGGTACGGTGGTGGGCTGGGTTTGGGTCAAGGCCACTTGCACCAACAAGTCTGTGCCGGGCAGGTTCAGACCAACACGGTAAGCCGTCTGCAGCGGTGCTGCGTCCGCGTCGGTGAGCAGTTGTACGCTGTGGTCTTGTGTAAACCAGTCCGGCATCATGGCATCCAGCGCACGGCTGACCGACACCGCTGCCAGGTAGTTGCCGACCCACTCGCCACGGTCAAAAAACGGCACGGCCAACCAGATCACATCGGTGGCTTGGCCATTGGCCTGCACCATCAAACCGGCATAGCTGGCACGCCGCAAGCCCTGGCTGGTGCGTTGCATCAGCGTCAGGGCCTGGGCGTTGTCGGGGTGGGCGCTCCAGTCCACTTGCCAGCGCGGTGGCCCCAGGCGTGGGCCATTGGCCAAATGGGCAGACATCCAGCCGCTGGCCAGAATCACCCCTGGCTCACGCCACAACAAACCGGCTTTCAAATCCAGGGTGGTGTCAATCGGTGGGCTGGCCTGCAGCGCGCCGGGTTGTTGCACGGTCTGGCGCGCCAGCAACAACAAATCATCTTCAAGACGGCGAAAATGAAACTGCACGCTTTGCTCCAGCCATTGCGCGTCTGCCGCGCGGCGACGGGCGGCTTCCTGTGCTTCGAAGTTGTTCAGGTACAGCAGCAGCGTGACCACCGAGCCGAGCAACAAAGCCAGCCAGCCCAGCAGCCACCACTGGGCACGCCGGTTGCGCCCGCCATGGCGCGCTGCCGACTGCTGCAGCAGGGCAAAGTCAAGCGCGTGGTCGGCAACAGGTGGTGTGGTTTGGGGCATGGTCAACCAGGGTAGGTGTTGCATGATAGCCAGTTGATGTACCCTAACGGGCAAGTGTTTTAACGTGTACCCTGGAGGCTCCCATGCACATTCGCAGTCTGTTTTTGATTTTGATCCTCACGCTGATTGGCGCTTTTGCCACGCTGAACTGGAGCGTTTTTTTGGCCACCACCACGGTGTCCCTGGGCATCACCTCGGTGCAAGCGCCTTTGGGTTTGCTGATGCTGGGGCTGCTGGTGTTTGTGGTGGCTTATTTTCTGGTGTATGTGCTTTACCTGCAGTCCACCGTACTCTTTGATGCGCGCCGCAACGCCAAGGAGCTGCAAACCAACCGTGAGTTGGCCGACAAGGCTGAGGCTTCACGGTTCACCGAGCTGCGGGGTTTTCTGGAGGCTGGCTTGAAGCAGCGTGCCGAGCAAGACCGTGCTGGCCAGCAAGCGGTATTGGCACGCCTGGATGCCCTGGAACAAACCCTGCGCACCTCGGTGGAACAGTCTGGCAACTCGCTGGGGGCCTACATTGGTGAATTGGAAGACCGCTTGAGCCCGGGCGTGGACAAGTCAGGCGTGCTGCGGTAATCCTGTCCAGGCAAGCCATCGTGGGCACGCTGTCCGGTCATTCAATTTCACGCCGCAGCTGGCTGGCTGCATTGGCGGTCACGTCGGTGATGCCATCGCACGCGGCTACCAGCGCCAAGCCCGACATCACCCTGCGCTTTTCGCATGTGGTGGCTGAAGAAACGCCCAAAGGTCTGGCCGCCAACCGTTTCAAGGTGCTGGTGGAGCAGCGCAGCGGCGGACGCATTGGTGTGCAGGTGTATCCCAACGGCCAGCTCTATGGTGACCTGGACGAAATGCAAGCCTTGCAGCTGGGTGCGGTGGACATGGTGGCCCCGTCGCTGTCGAAGTTTGGCCGCATTGGGCTGCCCGAATTCGAGCTGTTTGACCTGCCATTTTTGTTTGACAGTCTGGAAGCCGTGCGGCGCATCACGCTGGGGTCTTTGGGGCAAAAGTTGCTGGACGGCCTGCAGCGCCAGGGTTTGGTGGGACTGGGTTTTTTTGACAACGGTTTCAAGCAGATGAGTGCCAACCGGCCGCTGCTGGAGCCCAAAGACTTTGTCGGCCTGCGCATGCGGGTGCAAGCCTCGCGCGTGATTGCGGCGCAAATGCGCGCCTTGGGGGCGCGGCCTGTCACGCTGGCTTTCAGTGAAACCCGCCAGGCTCTGGCGCAGGGTGTGGTGGATGGCACGGAAAACCCGGTGTCCAACTTCTGGACCCAGGCCATGCACCAGGTGCAGACCGATTTGAGCCTGACCGACCACGGCTATCTGGGCTACGCGGTGGTCACCAACCAGCGCTTCTGGCAGAGCCTGCGCAGCCCTGACCGTGAACTCATCCAGCAGGCGCTGCAGGAAGCACTGGCTTTTGCCAACCAGGTTGCCGACACGCAAAACGACCAGGCCTTGGTGGCCTTGCGCCAGTCCGGTACCACCCGCATCCACACCCTCAGTGCCGCGCAGCGTGTGCGCTTGCGCCAGGCGGTGCAACCGGTGCAGCAGCAGTTGGCGGCCCGCATTGGCACGCGCTGGATCAGTGCGCTGCAGCAGGTGTTGCAACACAACGCGGGGTGATGCACGGGCCTCATGGTTAACCCTAGCTGATGAAGTCCACAGGTCGCCAAGCGACCTTGCCGGGTTTATGCTGCATCCTTTTTTTCAGGATGTTTCGCATGAAGTCTTTTTCGCACATGAGCCTGGCGGCGCGCCTGACGCTTGGCTTTGGCGTGATTTTGGCCATGATGTTGGGCATGGCCACCTTGTCCTTGGTGCGCATGCAGGCGCTGACTTCCGCGCTGGAGGTCATCACCGTCACCAACGCCGAACGGGCCCAAACCATCAACGCCATGAAGCGCCAGCTGGCCGCTTATGTGCAAACCCTGGGTGACCTGGGCAGCACCGACCTGGAGGGCGGCCCGGCCGTGCTCAAACGCATTCGCGCGGCACAAAACGACTACAACCTGGCACAAACCAAGTTGACGGGTTTGCTGCCGGCGGATGCCGCCGTGCAGACCCTGCTGGCCGAGGTACAACAAGCCGCACGGGCTGCCACCGAGTTGCAGACCCTGGGTGACAAATTGGCCGAAGGCCGTGGCGAGGCGGCGCAGGCTTTTCAGGTGCGCAATGAATACAGCAACGACACCGCCAGCTGGAGCGCCAAGCAGCAAGCCTGGAGCAAAGCCGTCGACCAGCTCAGTGACTGGCATGACCAATCCAACGCCACCCACTCGGCCCAAGCCACCACCACCGCACAAACCGCCCGCCAGGCCATCATGGCCGGAGCTTTGCTGGCCTGGGTGCTGGGCAGCCTGATTGCCATTTGGCTGGTGCGCGACACCCGCAAAGCCATCCGTACAGCGGTGGTCGCTACCGAACGCATGGCGCAGCACGACTTGTCGCACACCATTGACAGCAGCCGCCAGGACGAAGTGGGGGCCTTGCTGGTGGCACTGGAGGCCATGCGGGTCAACCTGCACCAGCTGGCCACTGGTGTCGGGGCTGCGTCGGAGGATGTGCATAGTTCCAGCGGTGAAATCGCCCAGGGCAGCATGGACTTGAGCAACCGCACCGAAGAAGCCGCCAACACGCTGCAAACCACGCTGTCGGCGATGTCGCAGCTCAACGCCTCGGTGCATGAGACCACCAGTGCGTCACGTTCTGCAGAATCTTTGACCCAGCAGGCCGTGGCCGTGGCCAACCGCAGTGGCACCGAAATGGCACAGGTGGTGGCCACCATGGGCGAGATTGACACCGCCGCGCACAAGATTGCCGACATCATTTCACTCATCGACGGCATTGCGTTCCAGACCAACATCCTGGCGCTCAATGCAGCGGTAGAAGCCGCCCGTGCGGGCGAGCAGGGACGCGGTTTTGCCGTGGTGGCCAGCGAGGTGCGCTCTCTGGCCGGGCGCACGGCAGAGGCGGCCAAAGAGATCAAGGTTTTGATTGAAGCCTCGTTGAACAAGGTGCTCTCCGGCACGGCGCAGGTCAACAAAGCCGGTATCACCACGCACGAGGTCACGGCCTCGGTGCAGCGCGTGAGCGACACCGTCAACGGCATCACGGCACAAGCCGGTGAACAGCTGCACCACATTGAGCAAGCCAACCAGCTCATTGGCCAGCTCGATGTGGTGGCGCATCAAAACGCCGCCCTGGCCGAAGAATCTGCCGCTGCGGCCGCTTCGCTGCGCCAGCAGGCTGACCACTTGAGTGGTTTGGTGCACCAGTTTCAGTTGGGACACAACCCGCAGCAGCCCCAGCGCCAAGCCACTGCGACCACCCGGTTGGCTTTGAGTTCAAACCACAGCTAGGGAAAACCCTAGCTGTTGAACGCCACAGTTGTCGCCGCCTTCACAGGCTTTTACAGTCACTTCGTCGTTAAACAAGTTCGACATTCTTTTAACCGAGGAGACACACATGAAATTGAAACTGGTAGCCGCTGGCGTTTTATTGGCTTTTGGTCTGGCTGCACAAGCCGCCCCCATCATCATCAAATACAGCCACGTGGTGGCCGACGTGACCCCCAAGGGGCAGGCCGCCTTGAAGTTCAAAGAACTGGCTGAAAAGAAGCTGCCAGGCAAGGTGCAAATCCAGGTGTTCCCTAACAGCCAACTGTTTGGTGACGGCAAAGAAATGGAAGCGCTGCTGTTGGGTGACGTGCAGATCATTGCCCCATCGCTGGCCAAATTTGGCAAGTACACCAAAAAAGTCCAAATTTTTGACTTGCCTTTCTTGTTCAATGACATCCACGCGGTGGACCGCTTCCAGGCCAGCCCGGCGGGTCAGGGGCTGCTTGCCTCCATGGAGAAAAAGGGCATCAAAGGCTTCGGTTTCTTGCACAACGGCATGAAGCAGCTCAGCGCCAATGTGCCGCTGGGTAGCCCAACGGATGCCAAGGGGCTCAAGTTCCGCATCCAGGCTTCTGACGTGCTTGAAGCCCAGTTCAAGGCCGTCGGTGGCAACCCGCAAAAACTCGCTTTTGCCGAGGTCTACCAAGCGCTGCAAACCGGCGTGGTGGATGGCACTGAAAACCCCTGGTCCAACATCTACAGCAAGAAGTTCCACGAAGTGCAAAAGTACATCATGGACAGCAACCACGGTGTGTTGGACTACATGATCATTGGCAACGCCAAATGGTGGGCAGGCCTGCCGCCTGATGTGCAAAAAGGCTTGACCGAAGCCATGAACGAATCCATCAAATTCGGCAACAAGGTGGCCTTTGATGAAGATGCCGCGTTCCGCGAAAAAGTGGTCAAAGACAACAAGGCCAAAGTGCTGCCCATGAGCAAAGAGCACCTGGCTGCCTGGCGCACCGCCATGCAACCAGTGTGGAAAAAGTTTGAAGGTGACATTGGCAAAGACCTGATTGACGCGGCTCAAAAAGCCAACAAGTAACCCCCTTGGGTTGTGTGCAGCCCATGCACGGCTGCCGCACCTGAAACCACCCCGGCTGGCCCGGGGTTTTTTTGGAGTATTTCCATGAAAATTCTCGACCACCTGGAAGAGTGGATCATCGGCCTGATGCTGGCCGCCATGACCGGCTTGACCTTTTTGCAAGTGGTGATGCGCTATGTGTTCAACAGCGGTTTCTCCTGGGCGCTGGAGCTCACCACGGTATTTTTTGCCTTCATGATTTTTGTCGGCATCTCCTACGGCGTACGCGTGGGCTCGCACATTGGTGTGGACGCATTGGTGAAGATGCTGGGGCACAACGCCCGGCGCGTGGTGTCCATCATCGCCGTGCTGCTGAGCCTGCTGTACGTGGGCTTTGTGCTCACCGGGGCCACCACCTATGTGCTGAAGATGAAAGAAGCCGGCATTGAATTTGATGACATGGCCATTGAGCGCTGGCAAGTTCTGGCCGTGATGCCCTTGGGCTATTTGCTCACTGGGTTTCGCTTTGCACAAATCCTTTGGGGCCTGGTCACGGGCAAAACCGATAGCCTGCATTTGGCCGACGAAGCCGCTGAAGCCCTGAAACTCAAGGCCGAGGAGCCACAAGCATGAACACCCTGGTTTTATTCATCACCTTGTTTTTCTGCATGGCCATTGGCATGCCGATTGCCGTGAGCCTGGGGCTGTCCAGCCTGGTCACGATCTTTTTCTTCTCGCAAGACTCACTCGCCTCGATGTCGATCAAGCTGTTTGAGACCAGCGAGCACTACACCCTGATGAGCATTCCATTCTTTGTGCTTGCAGGTGCCTTGATGAGCACCGGTGGCGTGGCCAAACGCATGGTGACGTTTGCCATTGCGGCCGTGGGGCACTTGCGCGGTGGCCTGGCCATTGCATCCATTTTGGCGTGCATGTTGTTTGCTGCGGTGTCGGGTTCCAGCCCGGCCACGGTGGTGGCGATCGGCTCGATCGTGATTGCCGGTATGGTCAAAAACGGCTACCCCAAGGAGTTTGCCGCGGGCGTGATCTGCAACGCTGGCACGCTGGGCATTTTGATTCCGCCCAGCATTGTGATGGTGGTGTATTGCGCCGTGACCGAAGAGTCGGTGGGGCGCATCTTCATGGCCGGGGTGGTGCCCGGGCTGCTGCTGGGCTTCATGCTGATGCTGGCAGTGTGGTGGCGCGCCGGCAAACTCAAGGTGGCACCTCCACCCAAAGCCAGTACCACAGAAGTGCTGGTGGCGTTCAAAGACTCGATGTGGGGCCTGGCGCTGCTGGTCATCATCATAGGCGGTATTTATGGTGGCATCTTCACGCCCACTGAGGCCGCTGCCGTGTCTGCCGTGTACGCCCTGGTGGTGGCGGTGTTTATTTACCGGGACCTGAGCATGAAGCAACTGCCGCATGTGTTTCTGGATGCCGCACGCACCACCGTCATGCTGATGTTCATTGTGGGCAATGCGCTGCTGTTTGCCCACGTGCTGACCACCGAACGCATTCCGCAAACCATTGCCGAGCAAATTGTGGGCATGGGCATGACCCCCTGGATGTTCCTGCTGGTGGTCAACATCATCTTGCTGGTGGCGGGCAACTTCATGGAGCCCACGGGCATCATTTTGATTCTGGCCCCCATCTTCTTCCCGATCTCCAGGCAGTTGGGCATTGACCCGATTCACCTGGGTGTGATCATGGTGGTGAACATGGAAATTGGCATGGTCACCCCGCCGGTGGGGCTGAACCTGTTTGTGACCAGCGGCGTGACTGGCATGAACCTGGTGCAGGTGACCAAAGCGGCGCTGCCTTGGTTGATGGTGTTGCTGGTGTTTTTGGTCATGGTGACCTACATCCCGGCGATCACGCTGACGCTGCCTGACCTGATCTTTGGCAAGTCCCTGTAGCCGCCAAGCTGCGTGCACGCCGTTGCAGCGTGCACCCACCAAAAGCCCGGTTGCGACCGGGCTTTTTTTTCACCGCAGGGGCCGCGAGAACGTTGATTTTGAACCCCAGAACCTAGATGACTTTCAGATCAGTCCTTTCCAGGTTTGCAAGCAAAATAGGCCTCTAGCCCTTGTTATATATGGGCTACCAGCTACTATAAAGATAGTGTCTTGAGCAGCTCCGCCAGATCGCTTTGACTGAACAGCGGCTGCTTGCGCCCCACTGCGCCCCACTGCGCCGCTGTACGTGCTCTCGGCCAGCGCGGCCGGGCACAGGACCAAGACTGAGCGTTGCTACGTGGTCATCGCCGCGGTGTGTTTGTAGAACAACTGTTTTGTCGCCTCGACGGCAGCGACATAGGCCAGTGTGAGCACCACCACACCCAGCAGCAGCGGCGCGGGCAGGGGCACAAAGCCGAACACCGAGCTGAACGGCAGGTAGGGTAGCAGCAGCGCCACGGCCACCACCGCCAAGGTGCTCCCCAGCAGCCAGTTGCCGGGGCGGCTGCGGTAAGCCGGGCGGCGGGTGCGCACCACCAGGGCAATCACCAACTCGGTCAGCAGCGATTCCACAAACCAGCCGGTGCGGAACGCTTCGGGCGCGGCGTGAAACACCCACAGCAGGGTGGCAAAGGTCAGCAGGTCAAACACCGAGCTCAGCAGCCCAAACACCACCATGTAGTCGCGGATAAAGGTGGTGTCCCAACGGCGCGGCTTGTCCATCCATTCCTTGTCGACCCGGTCGCTGGCGATGGCTGCTGCCGGGATGTCCGACAAAAAGTTGTTGAGCAGGATTTGCGAGGCCAGCAGCGGCAAAAACGGCAAGAACACCGAGGCCACCGCCATGCTGGCCATGTTGCCGAAGTTGGCGCTGATGGTGGTCAGGATGTATTTGAGCGTGTTGGCAAAGGTCCTGCGGCCTTCGTCGATACCCCGGCGCAAGATGCCCAGGTCTTTGCGCAGCAGCACGAAGTCGGCCGCGTCTTTGGCCACATCCACCGCCGTATCAACCGAGATGCCGACATCGGCCGCGTGCAGCGCCAGCGCGTCGTTGATGCCGTCGCCCATGTAGCCGACCACGTGGCTGGTTTTTTGCAGCGCCAGGATGATGCGCTCTTTCTGGTTCGGGTCGACCTCGGCAAACACCGTGGTCTGGGCCACCACGTGCATCAGCGCGGCTTCGCCCATGGCGTTGAGTTCACTGCCGGTGATCACGTGGCCTGCGGGCAAGGCCAGCGCCAACGCCAAATGCTGGGCTACCTTGTGGTTGTCGCCGGTGACGATCTTGAGCTGCACGCCGCGTTGCGCCAGGTCGTGGATGGTTTGGCGCACGTCGGGTTTGGGCGGGTCCATGAACAGCAGGAAGCCGTCAAAGTTCAACGCTTGCTCGTCGTCGCGGGTGTAAGGCGTGCTGCGCGCGGGCAGTGTGCGTGAGGCCACGCCCAGCACGCGGTAACCCTGGTCGCACCAGGCGGTGAAGCGGCCGTCAATGGTGGACAGCAGGGCGGCATCCAGGGCTACGGCATCAGCCCCTGCTGTGCTGCAGCGCGCCAGCACTTTGTCGAGCGCGCCCTTGGTGATCAGCGTCGGGATGCCTGAGCTTTCGAGTACCACCACGGAGAGGCATTTGCGCACAAAGTCGTAGGGAATTTCGTCCACTTTGTGCGCCGCACCCAGGGCCAGACCGGCTTTTTGAGTGGCGGCCACGACCGCCGCGTCCAGCGGGTTGGTCAGGCCGGACTGCAGGCTGGCGTTCAGCGCCGCCAAACGCAAAACAGGGGTGCTGGGCTGGCCTGACACGTCCAGCGCGCCGTCCAGCGCCACCACACCGGCGGTCAGCGTGCCGGTTTTGTCGGTGCACAACACGTCCATGCTGCCCAGGTTTTCAATCGAATTGAGGCGGCGCACGATCACGCCCAGCCGGGCCATGCGTTTGGCCCCGTGCGAGAGCGTGATGCTGACAATGGCCGGCAGCAGCTCAGGTGTCAGGCCCACCGCAAGGGCCAGTGCAAACAGTAGCGAGTCGATCGGCGGCTTGGCCATGAAGATGTTGATGGCCAGCACCAGCACCACCACCACCACCACCATCACCAGCATGATGCGGGTCAGCAGGTAACCAAAGCGCTGGATGCCGCGCTCAAACTCGGTCAACGCCGGGCGCAGCGCCAGTTTGCCCGCGATTTGCCCGAACACCGTGGCGCGCCCGGTCAACACCACCAGCAGGCGCGCCGTGCCCGTGTTGACACTGCTGCCCATGAAAACGCAGTTGCTGCGCTCGGCCAGGCTGGCGTTCAGTGCCGCTGTGCCGGGGGCTTTGTCCACTGCAAACGTCTCGCCGGTGAGCGCGGCCTGGTTCACGCAGAAGTCTTTGGCCTGGAGCAGCACGCCGTCGGCCGGAATCAGGCTGCCCGCCGACAACAGCACCACATCGCCGGGCACCACCTGGTTGGACGGCAGCGTTTGCACCGCGCCCTCGCGCAGCACGCTGGAATGGATGGTGACCTTGGAGCGCAGCCTTTCAATGGCGTTGCTGGCCACAAACTCCTGCGCAAAACCCAGCAGCGTGCTGCCCAACACAATGACCAGCACCACGGCGGCATCGACCCACTCGGCCGCCACCATCGAGATGATGGAGGCCACAATCAAAATCAGCACCAGTGGGCTCTTGAACTGGCCAACCAGCAGCGCCAGGGTGTCGGTGCGTTTTTGTGCCACCAGCGCGTTCGCAGCGCCCTGCTTGAGGCGCGTGCTGGCCTCGCGTTGCGACAGGCCATTGACGCTGCTGCCCAGCGTCTGCATCAATGGGGCAGACGGCAGGCTCCAGTAAGCCGTCAAGGGACTCGGCGCGGTGGTTACAGCGATGGGCGCTGGTTGTTGGTTTTGGGAAATAGTTGGCACGCTTGAAGCTCTCAGTGTGCTGGTCACACGCACGTTCATTGTGTGCCCCGCTGGGTGCTGGTGCAAGCGGGGCTTTGGCATCCTGCGGCGCTGCTGGCTTAAGTTACAAGCCAAATCAACCTGTAGCCCTTATTTACAAAGGGCAAGCAGCTCCACTAAACATAGCATATTCAGCCTGCTAACGGCTTGAGTAGCTCTGCCAGGTCGCTCTCGGTAAACAGCGGCTGCTTGCGCCCCACTGCGCCGCTGTACAGGCTCTCGGCCAACTGGGCTTTGCGCTCTTGCAGCGCCAGGATGCGTTTGAGGCAGAAACGGCAAGATTGCCGGTTCTGATCAGCACGACAGAGCGCTTGACTTAGCAACAAACGTGTAGTAACGTATTTGTCATGATCACGCAATTCAAATGGGACGAGGAGAAAGCTAAAACGAATCTTGTCAAACACCGTGTGAGCTTTGAGACGGCCGTTCGTGCTTTTTCCGATCCGTTTCAATTGACCGAGCAAAGTCGTATCGAAAACGGTGAATGCCGCTGGCAGACCATGGGCATGGTCGACGGGCAAATGGTGCTTTTTGTGGCCCACACTGTAATGGATGATGACCGTGTTTCTGAAATTATTCGAATCATTTCAGCCCGTAAGGCTGACCCAAAGGAAAGAAAACGCTATGAACAAAATCGTTACCTATAACGTCGACCTCGGTAATTTGCCGCCTTTGACGAGCAAGCAAAAGGTTGAACTCACTGCTTTAGCCAATATGCCGGATGACCAGATTGATTACAGCGACATTCCACCGCTACCGGACGATTTCTTTAAAAATGCCATACGTGGTCATTTTTATCGGCCTGTTAAATCATCTACAACGGTGCGCGTTGACGCTGATGTGTTGGCCTGGCTCAAGAGCCAGGGTAAGGGGTATCAGACACGTATCAACGCCATCTTGCGTGATGCCATGCTGCGCTCTATGCACAGACATGCCGGCGGCGAAAAGGTGTCGAACTTGTGATGCTCAAGAACCGCATTTTTTGAGGCCGTTCGTGTTCATCAACTTATTCATCAATCAAAGTGTCGCAAACGTATGAGTTGGGTACACCTTGCAGAACACGACTTCTGGTTAACGGCATCATGGTGGGCAAGCATCGTTTTCAACCGGCCAAACAGTCTGTTGCTTCAACAGACACCAGTTGCTTCTGAGGCTGTCTTGCAAAATTTAAGCAAAATAAGCCTCTAGCCCATGTAAATAAAGCGCAAGCAGCTCTTATTTAGATAGCGGTTTCAGCAACTCCTGCAAATCGCTCTCGGTAAACAGCGGCTGCTTGCGCCCCACTGCGCCGCTGTACATGCTTTCGGCCAACTGGGCTTTGCGCTCTTGCAGCGCCAGGATGCGCTCTTCAATGGTGCCTTGCGCCACCAGTTTCACCACCCAGACACTTTGCGTCTGGCCGATGCGGTGGGCGCGGTCGGTGGCCTGGGCTTCTACCGCCGGGTTCCACCAGGGGTCGTAGTGGATCACGGTGTCGGCCTGCGGCAGGTTCAGGCCCACGCCGCCGGCTTTCAGGCTGATCAGGAACAGCGGCACCACCCAGAGGTAAGGACAGCATCAGCCATGGCGGGACAGAAGATCCGCAT